>NZ_JBFOFP010000009.1:0-165000 GCF_040887305.1 Enterococcus sp. C57
GACTTCGTTTTTCAGAAGTGTTTCAGCAACTCATTTATCATAACTCGTCGTTTGTTATTTGTCAACAACTTTTTTAAAGTTTTTTTCGATGAAATCAAGCTTCGTAAGCTATTGATTTTTTACGACTTAGTTATCTTATCACCTTAAAAAGTAAATGTCAATGAATTTTTCTAAATAAATTTCACGATCTTTTTCTCTTTTTCAGCAACGTCAATTACTTTACCATTAAAAAAAAGAATGGTCAAGCTAAAAATTAATTTTAGCAGCACCTTACTTTATTTCTCTCTATTGGTCTAACCTACTTTAGTTGCCTATCTTCTTATTTAGACTCATCGGTACTTCAGACGATTACTGCAATGACTAACTATTTTCATGCTCAAACATCAAATATCTCTCATATCTTACTTTCGATACCGCACACCTTTATAAATAGCTAATGGCAAGATCACAAAAAGAAACAAGAGAAGAATATCGATCAGATATTGGTCGCTAAAAACATTTGTTAATGGCTGATTTGTAGTTAAAGAATAAAATGCGGGTAGCAAAATAATCGTGAAAAGATACGAGCCACTGATTTCCCAAAAATCTTTCCAAGAAAATTTTTTGTGTTTCATCGCTCCACCTCCTTGCTTTATATGAGAGAAATTCACTACTTGAATAGACATTTCTACGCTTCTATAATAGACAAAATCAGCTATTATAGCTAGGTTAACAATAATTATTTATTAAACAATGAAAAATAAGCTAATTTTCTATGAGTTATCCCCGTCTGATTTCTTCATACTAAAAAAGCAACGCAAAACAATTTTGTTTTACGTTGCTTTTGCTTGTTCTGGCTAAATTATTTTCTACAACGTTAATTATTCGCTGTATAAATCTCTAACTGGTGTCATGATGATGCGATTCAAGTCATTGATGATCGTGCTGAATTGTTGTTCTTTTTGCATCAAATCATTGATCACTTCTTCTGATTGAATTTTCATTGCCATTTCTTGCGCTTTCATTGCATCTTCATCGCTAAATTCTTGCCCGCTCATTTGTTTTTCCTGCAATTCGATTTGCATCGCTTGGAAATCTTTGAATAGACGATGTGCTTCTTCATTTGCTTTAACTTTTGCATAGGCTTCTTCTAAAGCTTTGAATTCTTGCAATTCGCGAATCTCGCGTTCGATTTGATTTGCGCTATCATAAATATTTGACATAGTTAGCCTCTTTTCTATAGATCGTTTAGTTTTATTGTACCATTTGTTTATCGTTTTTCATAGGATTACTGTCCTTGATATTTCCGCCAGAGATCTTTCGCAGCTTCACCTAAACCTCTTACGCCTTCTTTTACCATATCACCGATATTTTTCAGCCCATCTTTAGCTTGTTCCCCGTATTTATTCAGATTTTCTTTCCATTGTTCTGAGTTCTCATTGGTTTGCGTATTATTATTGACTTGATCAGCAGGGACTACTTTTCCGCCAGTCGCATATGCATCTGCTACAGGGAAAGGCTCTTGCTCAGTATAAGGAAGAATGCCTTCTGCGGCCGATTTGAAGACTTTACCAACCACATTCCCACTTGTTCCTGCTAAATAATGCAATTCACTAGATTCTTCATATCCCATCCAAGTTGAAATCACGACATTAGGCGTATAGCCAACAATCCATTGGTCGTTAGCTTTGGTAGGATCAAAATTGGTTTCAGTCGTTCCTGTTTTCCCTGCGACTGTGTAACCAGCCGGTTTAGCTGCAACGGCTGTCCCATTAGAAAAAGTCCCAAGCAGCATTGAAGTCATTTGATTAGCCGTTTCTTCTGAAATGACTTGTTTAGGTTTTTCATTGGTCTTGTCAACAATTACTGCACCCGTTGAATCCACGATTTTAGTAATCAGATGTGGTTTGTACATTTTACCAGCGTTAGCAAATGCACTGTAAGCTCCAGCCATCGTTAACGGCGAAACTCCCTTAGCTAAACCACCTAATGCTAAACCATAATACTTATCTGATTTCGATAGAGGCAATCCAAATTCTTCTGCTTTATCATAACCTTTTTGAAGACCGATTTCATGAAGCAACCATACAGCAGGAAGATTCAAACTTTCAGCAACCGCCTGATACATCGGTACTTCACCACGGTACGTTCCGTCGTAATTATGAGCTTTATAATAAGATAATGGTTCATCTTTCAAAATACTTGCTGGGGTGTATCCCGCTTCTAACGCTGGTGCATACACACTCAAAGGTTTGATCGTTGAGCCAGGAGAACGTTTCATTTGTGTTGCAAAACTAAATCCTCGGAAAACATGTTCCCCACGTCGCCCTACCAGCGCCTCAACACCACCAGTTTTAGGATCTAATGCGACTGATGCGGATTGAACCATTGCCCCATCCGAAGCATTTGCCGGAAATAGTGCATTGTTTTGATACGTTGTTTCTAATTGTTTTTGATAATTTTGATCAAGTGATGTATAGATTTTGTATCCTTTGTTCATCACATCTTCTTCATCCAAACCATAATCATTGACTGCTTCATCAATCACGGCATCAAAGTAATAAGGATAGCGATAGCCTGATTCCGAATTATCATACGTATCTTTCACGTATTGTTTGATATCCACTTTGCTTTCCGTTTGGTATTGTTGTTTCGTGATCTTGCCGTTTTCTTCCATGACACTCAATACGGTATTTTTTCGATTGTTTGCATTTTCTGGGTGATCGATCGGATTATAGATACCCGGACCTTTAAGCATCCCAGCTAACGTTGCCGCTTCTGCTAAATTAACCTGATTAGCATCTACCCCAAAGTATTTCCTTGAAGCATCTTGTACGCCCCATACCCCATTTCCAAAATAAGCATTGTTGAGATACATGGTCAAAATCTCTTCTTTGCTGTATTTCTTTTCAATTTCAATGGCTAAAAATAATTCTTTTGCTTTACGGTCAAAAGTTTGATCAAGTGTCAAATAAGCATTTTTAGCTAATTGTTGGGTAATTGTACTCCCACCTCCACCAGAAGTGCCACCTGAAAGGACCATCCGAACTGCTGCCCGAGCGATCCCTTTGATATCAAATCCATGATGCTGATAAAAATTGCGATCTTCGGTTGAGATAACCGCATTTTGGATATCTGGAGAGATTGCATTCAATTCCACATAAGTCCCTTTTTGAGCATAAAGGGTGCCTGCTTCTTCATTCTTTTTATCATAGATAACGGTAGACTGACTTAGCCCCGATTTTAATGTGGAGACATTTGCCTGTTTTGCTAAAATAAAAAGATAGATACTGACGATCAATACACAGATCAAGCCAATCAATAGGATCAGTTTATTGATATGATACTTTTTCCATATACGTTTTCGCCATCGATGGAATCGCCCTAAATAAGGTTTAATCCAATGCCAAAAACTGATCAAAGCAGCTTTTATTTTACTTAAAATGCTTTGAAAATCCATTTATTCTTCTCCTGTCTATTTGATTGAATCGCCTTATTCTACCACAGGTACGTTCTTCATTCTTCCTGCTTGAGATGTAGGCAAACTGTTTTTTTAAGTTTTGACGATAGTTTAGCATAAGAAGTATCAGAAATTAGTCACTTTTTTCTTAAATAAGTTTTAAAAATGGTACAATAGAGCTGCATTTTTGCTAAAAGGAGTATTTTTATGGAAATCACGATCACGTTACCTGACACTCAGCCTACAACCACCATTCGAGAATTATTAGAACAAGAATGGCTCGTTCCAAGAAAAGTCCGCCACTTTTTACGTATAAGAAAAAATGTGTGGATCAATCAAGAACCTGCCTTATTTCATTTTGAAGTCCACGCTGGTGACCATATTACGTTACGTTTTGAAGAAACTGATTATCAATACCAAGAAGTCCAATTGGGTAAAGCTTCCTTCGTCCAACCATTATATGAAGACGATCATTTACTCATTGTCAATAAACCCGCCGGCATGAAAACTCATCCGAATGAACCAACCGAAAATGATACTTTATTGAATCACTTAGCTGCGTATTTAAAGAAAAAAGAGCAACGCCCTTATGTCGTGCATCGATTGGACAAAGAAACAAGTGGTGCAATTTTATTTGCTAAAAATCCCTTTGTTTTACCTATCCTAGGCAGAATGTTGGAACAAAAGAAGATTTATCGACGATACCAAGCACTTGTCTGGGGAACAATCAAAGAGGATTTGATTTTGAAAGACAAAATCGGTCGTGATCGTCACGATCGCAGAAAACGGGTGGTAGATCCTCATAAAGGTCAAACGGCTCTCACACATGTTTCCGTTGATCAAGTAGTAAATGGTCAGACTCAGGTTTACTGTGTCTTGGAAACCGGACGTACCCATCAAATCAGGGTCCATCTCTCTCACATTGGTCATCCCATTGTCGGTGATCCACTTTACCAAACACGGCCTGCGAACCGTCTCATGCTCCATGCGTTAGAATTACACATGTCTCATCCTTTCACGCAAGAAACCATTGTCGCAAAAGCCCTCCCTGGTTTATGGTAAAGACACTATTGTAAGGAGCGATCCACTACTGATCACAATCAAAAAACGGCTAGGGATACACCTCTAGCCGTTTTTTATTACTATATATAGAATATATACACCTTATTGTTTACCATGTTCTTTTTCTGCTAAAAGCAAACTGCCAATAATTCCACTCTCATTCGGCAGCCCCCAGCGTACAATGTACTCATCTACTTGTGGCGTTTCCATGTACCCACCCATTAACTCAACGAATTGTTGTCGAATTTTATGCAACAAGTGGTCTTGATTCATCACTCCGCCACCTAAAATGATTTTTTCAGGAGCTAACGTCAACGTATAATTGATCAATGCTTGAGCAATATAATAGGCTTGGATGTCCCATATTGGATGATCTTGAGGAAGTTCTTGGCCTTTGATTCCAGTTCGTGCCTCAATTGAAGGTCCAGCCGCTAACCCCTCCAAACAATCTTTGTGGTAAGGACATGTTCCTTCATAGGTATCCTCTGGATGACGTTTTACCCATATATGCCCCATTTCTGGGTGGGCAAGTCCAGAAAAAATATCTCCTTCAAGGACCACACCGGCACCGATCCCTGTACCGACAGTCAAATAAATACAACTCTTTTTCCCTTGTGCGGCTCCTTTTAGCAATTCGCCGTAAGCTGCTGCATTCACATCTGTCGTCCAAGCCATCGGAATCCCGTAACGTTCTTGGATGCTGCCTAAAAAATTGTAGTTTCCCCATCCAGGTTTAGGTGTTGCCAAAACATACCCATAATTATCGGCATTTTTATCAATACCGATCGGACCAAACGAACCGATCCCTAACGCCTCTAGTTCATATTGATCAAAAAAATCAAATACTTGCTTTAGTGTTTCTTCAGGTGTAGTTGTAGGAATACTTACTCTTTCTACGATAACGCCTTCATTTGAAACGGCACAGATGAATTTTGTTCCCCCTGCTTCTATTCCACCATACATTGCTTATTCCTCCTCGAATCCGATTGTCCGAATTTCATAAGGTCTAACGGTCGGAGCAATCGTTTGCTCAACTGTTTCTTCTAGCAGATTCAATAATTCCCCTTGTTTCCCATTTTTAGTGATTTGTAATGGTGAATCAAGACCGGACAGATTAAACCCACGCACCACTACTTTATCACTAAATTTACTTCGTTTCAAAGCAGTAATTGCAAACGTTTCCCCTTCGCAAGTTAAATAGCTGTTTTCAGCTGGCAAGGTTCCTGTTTGAATCGCCATTTGCGTGGTAGAAAAAGGAATCTGTGCGCTATAAGCATGATGGTAACTAGCAAATTTTTCTTCTGGCTGATGCACTTCGATACTGTAGTTAAAGCAATGTACCCCATGACATTGGGCTTCTGGTGTTGGAAAATATCCCCAATCTCCTAATTCCCCTACACAACGTAGTAAAGTCACCGCAATCACACTGTCATCGATTACTTCATATTCATTTAATCCATAATTGCCAACTGTTACTCCATAATCGTTTCCTTCTAAATGAACGAACGCCTGTTGATGCTGTGGATTTGTTGGATTTTCCCAACTACTTGATACATCATTGGGACGGGTAACCACTTCAAAAATACTATCAGCTTGATGTTGTTTCACATGTAACTTTGTTGGGAACAACACACGTAAGCGATGATCATCCATTTGATTATTCACTTTTGTTTCAAAGTCGATTTTTTTGCTGTCTTTTCTTAAAGTGATAACAGTTGTTACTTCTAACATACGCTTTTCTTTTGAACGACCTGCTTTACGGTGACGAAACTCAATGACCATCTGTTGTTCTTTTGCTAAACGTTCATCAGCAGCTACTGGAATCAATAATTCCTGGGTAACTTTTACTTGTGCTAATTCACTCGTATCAGTTACGACTTCTACGGTACTTTGATCATTTTCCTTTGATAAAATAGGTTGGTCATTTTCAGGCTGTTTGAAGATATATTCATTTCCAATATCCCCAACATCTTCGAATGTCAATAATTCATCTAGTTGTTTGCCCGTCGTTTTGTCTTTCAACGTCAAGGTGCCATTCGGTTGGATCTCTAGCCGAACTTGTTGATTTTCTAATACTCGTCCATCTTTTTGGATCATCGTCTCTTTTTCTTCTTTAGCTTTTCCTTCTATTAATACGTACGTGTTCCAAGAAAAAGCTGGCATTTCGCTCACTGGTAAAGTGACCGTGATTTTTCTCGCCATGTAAGGAATCCTAAACCGATCTTTGGGCAGATCATAATCAAACGTCACAAATGTTTCTGATAGTGATGCAGGGACTTCTTCACCATTGGATGTTTCTACATGATAGCTTTTTGGTGGTTGCTTTTCTAATTCTTCATATAATTTCTCAGGTATTCCTTCTGCAAAACATTTTCTTTCTAACTCAATCGTTATTTCTGCTTCACCAGTCTTTGCTGATCCAGCCGTGTTCATAACTAAGAAAGGATAGCTTTTTGCTGGTAAGTTGCTAGTGTCGATCACTTGAGCAAGTTGCCTGATCGCTTCTTCTGCTAAATACTTCCCTACTTCATCTGCTTTTTCAAACCGTGTCATCATTTCTCGATGGACAGAATCAACCGAACACCCGCAAATACTGTCATGTGGATGATTTTGCATCAACGTTTTCCACGCATAATCTAATTGATCATGGGGATATTTACCTGTGACTTCATAAGCCATCGTTGCTAATGGCTCAGCAATATTTTCAATTTGTCTTTGAACTTTGGTATTCCATTGTTTTAAATAGACACGTGCTGAAGCAGTATTCGCTAACGTATACCAGCCATCTGTTTCCTGACTGGTCAACTCTCCCTCAACGGAACCAAGTTCTTCTGGCAAGTCCTTTTGCACCGTTGCAAGATAATCGACAAAATTGGAATGGATAAATTCATACTCTGGATATAATTCATTCGCTAATTTGATTGCTGCTGTTACATCCTTTTGAACCGGTTGATGATCCACTCCATTCATCATCAACAGATGATTGGTTGATGCGTATTGCTCTGCATCTGCCAGCTTTTGGTCCCAGAAGGCTCTTGCTTTCTCTTTTTCAGCCGGGATCTCATTTCCATTACTGTACCAATTGGCAAACAGTAACCCAAAGATTTCTGTGCTATCTGGTCCTTTCCACCACATTTCAGAATATTGAGAAGAATAATTTTCTGCTTCCAAGACTTGATTATCAAAGCCAATTGGTTTTACGCCTCGTCCAAAAGCAGCAGCTGAAAGTCCTGCTTGTTTCATCATTTGTGGTGTTTGCCCCATATTTCCAAAAGTATCCGGGAAATAACCGAGCATCACAGGCGTTCCCCACTTCTTACTTTCTTCCATTCCAATCAACATATTACGGACATTCGCTTCTGAACTGATCAAGAAATCATCTTGTAAAATATAAAAAGGACCGATCCTTAATTTACCCGCATCAATTGCTCGTTGCACCGCTTCTTTCTTTTCTGGACGTACTTGTAAATAATCATCTAAAATAATCGTTTGTCCATCTAAATGGAAACTATTGAAATCTGGATCGGTTTCAAATAATTCCAAAAGATCATCCATCAATTCGACTAAACGCATATGATGCTGTTCATAAGCCATGTACCATTCACGATCCCAATGACTGTGTGAAATGATATATACTTTCTTTTTCATTTTATTCCTCCTATTTCGCTACTCGAATATCAAAGTAATCCATCACTAATTCACAAAACATCATGTTCGCCCAAGAGAACCATTCTCTGGTGTAGTTGTTTGGATCATCGACATCAAACCCCTCGTGCATCAAATGTGTACCAGCATCTGTCGCAACTAATAAGTCTAAAATCCGCTTTTTCTCTTCTTTATCTTCAGTGGTCATCCCTTCCATCGCTAATGCAATCGGCCAGATGTAATTTTCTGGAGTGTGAGATGATCCGATCCCTTTTGCATATTTCCCTTCATAGAAGTAAGGGTTCTCTTTACTTAGTAACGTTTTTCTCGTTGCCAAATATTGTTCATCTGTGGTAGAACAGTAACCTAAATACGGAGCAGCAATCAAATTAGGTACATTACTGTCATCCATAATAGAAGCGTTTCCTAATCCATCAACTTCATAAGCATAGATGGTTTCTCCTTGTTGGTTTTTAGTCAACGCATAGTCTTCGATTCCTTTTTGGATATCTTCTTTTAAACGTTTGGCTTCTTCAAGGATTGCTTTACTACTTGTTTCTTCCGTGAGAATGTTCGTAAAGATTTCTTCAATATAACCCAGCACTACTACAGCAAACATATTTGAAGGAACGAGGTAGCCATATTGACACGCATCATCGCTTGGACGAAAACCAGACCAAGTCATTCCAGTTGGTGCAACTGCGCTTCCACGCCCATCGTTGACTAAGGTATCTTCTTTCCTCGTCGTATCTCTTTCGAAAGTATAAGGAGATTGATTGTGATCTTGTTCGGTTTTGAAGACATGTAAGGCTTTTTTGATTCCTTCAACAAACGAATCATTCAATTGGTCCGTTCGACCAGTGTTCTTATATAATAAGTAAGCTAATTGGATAGGATAACATAAGGAATCGATTTCATATTTACGCTCCCAGATCCAATCATTCATTTCAGTATGGTCACTTTGATGCCCCGCTCCATTTGCTTCTTCATTGAATGCGTTTGCGTATGGATCGATGTTGATATATTCAAATTGTTTTTTGACAAGCCCACTAATCATCGAAGCTAAGTCTTCATCTTCTTTTGCAATGACTAAATATGGACGGACTTGAGCGGTGGAGTCACGCAACCACATCGCTGGAATATCACCAGTTAATAAAAAAGTCGTCCCGTCTTCATGTCTTTTGACTGTCGTTAACAATGTATTGGCAAAGGCAGCAGAGAAATTCGTTGCCCAATCTGCATGCTCTTCCCCACATTTTGCAGTAATTTCATCCATAAACTGTTGAACTGACTTTGGTATATCTTTATATGCCATTTATTTTCCTCTTTTCTTTATTGATATATCATAAGAGGATTATACCTCGTCGTTTTACAATTGTCTACGCTTTCAAAATGAGATTTTTCTTATTTACTTTTAGTGGTTTTATGCTATGATCTTTATATGATATATCTTATAAGAAGGTGCTTTTATGAATCAACCACTATACCAACAAATCTTTCATGACTTACAACAAGCAATTGCTGATGGATCGTTACCTGTTGACAGCCAGGTACCTACCGAAAAGGAATTGTCCACCAAGTATCAAGTGAGTCGAATCACTTCTAAACGTGCATTAACTGAATTAGAACAATTAGGTCTGATTTATCGTGTCAGAGGAAAAGGCAGTTTTGTCAAAGCAACGACTAGTGATCTTAATAGAAACGATGTGATTAAAAATAGTCGCATCCTGTTCCTACTTCCCTTTTTATCTGACCTTTCTGTCGGAGATTTTACAAAAGGACTAAATCCAGTGATGCAAGAAAATCAGTTAGAGGTCATGATGACGACTGTTGATTTTCTGGCAAACAAAACGGCGAAGGAAATCATGCAAGAATTTGACGGAATGATTTATTATGCGTTTGCGACCGATCAACATCTGGATCTGCTCTTTGAATTATCATTGAAACAATTCCCAGTTGTTGTTTTAGATAAAAAAATCTATGAACTTCCTTTTCCAACTGTCCTTTCAGATAATTTCCAAGGTGGTTCTTTGGCTACGGCTCATTTGATTTCAAAAGGGCATAAAAAGATTGCCTATCTTTTTGGTGAACAGGCGCATCCACAATCTGTCCGACAACGATACTTGGGTTACCTGGAAGCTTTGGACAAAGCCAATTTGCCGTTTCATACAACTTTAGATGCAAAAGGCACTACGATTGAAACGTTACTGACCTACATCAATGAACATCAGGTCACTGCGTTTGTCTGCGAAAACGATCTGGTAGCTATTCAAACGATGAATCATTTAAAACAACAAGGCTATCGTATCCCAGATGATTTTTCGATCGTTGGATTCGATGATATCCAAGCAGCCGCTTTAGTTGATCCACCATTAACAACGATTGCTCAAGATTTCCACCAACTAGGAGAACTTGCAGGAAATGCTTTGATCACTTGGCTCAAAACAAATAACATTCCCGAAGATACGAGCCAACCAGTCTCATTTATCAAACGACACTCAACAAAGGAGATTTAACATGAACATTCAACATATTGATACTCGTCACGGTACAGCCAATCAAGCGAACTTCTCAAATGGGAACTGCCAGCCTTATACTGGTGTTCCTTTTGGGATGAATTACTTTGCCCCACAGACAACTGATCAAAAAGGTAGCTGGTGGTTCCATCCTGACGATCACACCTTCCAAGGCTACCGTTTGACTCATCAGCCAAGTCCATGGATGGGTGACTTCAGCTATTTTGTCTTCACTCCGATCAATGGGTTATTACCTGAAAATACCCTGTTCCATGCACAAAGTTCGTATCGTCCAGAAGAAAGCACATTCTGTCCGACTCATTTAACGATCAACCAATTACGTGATGGTATTCGCTCCACGCTGATCCCTAGCATGTACGGTGGTATCCTAACCATTGATTACCACAAAAATGAGAGCGGTTTACTTTTGTCGTTTCCTGGTAAACATCAATTAGTTCTAAAAGATCCCTATACGATTGAAGGACAAGTCACTCATTTTGCAGGCGCCGAAGATCCTGATTTTACGTTCTATTTTGTCTTACATTTTGAACAGCCAATCCAATCAAAGGAATTGTCACAGTTAGCAGCCGATGACGCTGGGTCGATTCCGATTTATTTTGGCGACGTAAAAAAACAAGTCATTCGTTTCGGTACTTCCTTCATCAGTTCTGAACAAGCTTCATTTAATCTAGAACAAGAGTTACATCAAACACCTGATGACTATTTGCTGAATAGTTCACAACAATGGCAAAACTATTTTGACCGAATCAAAGTCGAGCATCATGATCCGCAACAGTTACGGACGTTTTACCACAATCTCTACCGTGTATTTTTATTCCCACAAACGTTCTATGAAATCGACTCGACCGGACAAAAAATCCATTATGATACCACTAGTCGAAGTGTAAAACCAGGTGTACTTTATACCAATAATGGTTTTTGGGATACTTATAAAACAGTGTATCCACTTTACTCTTTGATTGCTGTCGAAAAATATGAAGAGATGCTTGAAGGCTTTTTGAACAGCTATCGTGAAACTGGCTTTTTACCAAAATGGCTTTCGCCAGATGAGCGTGGACTCATGCCAGGAACATTGATTGATGCAGTGATCGCTGATGCCTCGGTTAAGGGAATCCGTAAAGATTTAATGGCTGAATTTCTCGAAGCAATGAAAAAAGGTGCTACGATCCAAAGTGAAAAACAAAATTACGGACGTCAAGGAACGACTGATTATCTAAAATATGGTTATGTACCAAATACTTACCACGAATCAATCAACCACACCCTTGATTACGCTTATAGTGACTTTTGTATCAGCCAAGTAGCCACCGGTTTGAATGAAGCAGCAACCGCACAACACTATCAAAAGCAATCTTTCAATTATCAAAATGTCTTTGATCCGGAAACCGGCTTCATGCGTTCCAAAGATCCCGAAGGAAGATTCCGTACTCCGTTTTCTTCCACACGTTGGGGTCAGGATTATGCAGAAGGTAGCGCTTGGCAAAGTAGTTTTGCTGTTTACCATGATTTTGCTGGTTTGATCAATGCTCACGGTGGACCAGATCAATTTGAAGAAAAACTGATTGAATTATGTAACCAAGCACCGACTTTTGAAGTTGGCGGTTATGGTTTTGAGATCCATGAAATGAGTGAAATGACAGCGATCGAGTTTGGACAAGTTGCCATCTCCAATCAACCAAGCTTCCACTATCCTTATTTATTCAGTTATATTGGGAAACCCGAAATGGCTCAACCATTGATCAAACAATTGCTGACACAAACATTCGATGATACCCCGACCGGTTATCCAGGAGATGAAGACAATGGGAGCATGGCAGGTTGGTATATCTTTAATAGTTTAGGCTTTTATCCTGTCACGCCAGGAACAGGTGAATATGTCATCGGGATGCCTTTAGTCGACAAAGCTGTGCTTACGTTGTCTAATGGTGAACATTTAACAATCGAAACAAGCCCTAATCACCCACAACAACAATTTATCCATGAGATCACAAGAAATGAAACTAGCTATCGCAAACTCTTCTTTACACATGAAGACTTGCTGACTGGTGGCACGATTGCTTATCAGTTGGGGATCGTTCCTACTAGTAAGAAACGTTCAAAATCAGATCTACCTTACTCCTTATCGGAGGCGAATGTATAACTCTAATTTTTTCTGAAAACGAAGAATCAGTAGTCTAGTTTTCATTGGTGGGAATAAGCAGAAAAAGTGAGGTTTCAATCCTTTGTTGGATGTTAGGCAAGTATGTCCTACCTCCTACTGACAATAAAAAAACATCCTTTGAGAATAAGCATCTCTCAAAGGATGTTTTTTGTGATCGTTCTTACCCTTCATTAAAAATCTCATGACTGATTTCATTGACAGATTTAGCAACCAAGATTGCTGAATAGACATCTGAATGAACATTTAAGATCGTACGCAACATACCAACCAGCCATTCAACTCCTCCAAAAATTGCAATGCTTTCAATGGGTAAACCCATTTGTGGAACGATGATTGCTAATGATACAAGTCCAGCACCCGGTACCACAGCATTTGCCAACGAAACAAAGGTAGCGACAACTGCTAAATAAATCATCTTCGTTAAATCAAAATCTACTTGGTACATTTGAGCGATCGTCATTACTGTCACAGTCATGTGTAGTGCTGAACCATTACTATTTAATGACATCCCTAAAGGTAACACCAGATGAGTGATTCGTTTGCTTAATCCAAGTTTATATTGTGCTTCTTCTAGTTCCACAGGCAAAGTGATCGCTGAAGAAGTGGTTGCTAAAGCCACTAGCGACATGTTTTTCATGTTACGAATGACTCGTAACGGGTTTAAATGGCAAAAAAGAGTAATGATCAACAGCCAAAAACCTAAAAACAAGATCGTGCCTACACTATAAACCAGTAAATACTTCAACAACGGTACAATCACTTGGATCCCTAGTTGACTAATACTTGACGTGACCAGTGCAAAAATCCCGATTGGAGCCAAGCGCATCACATAATTGATTACTGTAATAATTACTTCGTTAAAATCAATCACCAGTTGGAAAAGCTGTGATTCAGGGTGCTTTTGTAAATAATGATTTAACGCTAAGCCAAAAAATAGCGCAAAAACAATGAGCTGGATAATTGTTCCTTGTGCGAGTGACTCAAAAATATTTTTAGGTACAAAATTGATGAGCGTTTCTTGAAGCGAAATCTCTTGGACTTGAATTGTTTCGTGTGATTCTCTTAAGCTGATACCTTGTCCCGGATGAAAGAAAACAGCAATTACTATCCCCCAAGCAGCTGCTAAAAAGGAAGAAACTGCAAATGCAGCCATGGTCCTTGCTCCAATGCTTGTTAATTCTTTGAGCTGAATACCTCCGAGTGCTTGAATGATCTGTCCTAAAATCAATAAGGGGATTGCCATCTGCATCAGTCTTAAAAAGATTTCACCGATTGGTTTCAATACAACGTTACTTTCAGGAAAAATAATCCCCACAATGATCCCAATGAATAAAGCTAGACTAATTTGCGTGATCATGGATAATTTTTTCATCGTCTTCTACCTCATTTGTCGAATCACTGGCATTAAAGAACTCTCCTAGTAGCTCATTTCTCATTTACCTACTATCTATATCGTGTAATGAACTACAAATTCTCCTATTTATCTAAGAACAACCGATTCTTGATGTGACTTATCCTAAGAGTTACTTTAGAGCTACTGTCCCCTCTGCGTTGAAAACACAAATGAGTATTTTTCAACCACGACAGACTTAGCTCAACTTCTCCCTTTTTATGATTCACTAGGTAACGTTTCTTCTTTTGCTAAAAATGCAAAGAGAAACAAACCAATGGCTAACAATACACAGGATAAGTAAAAACCAACTTGCATTGATCCTGAAGTATCTGCTAGATACCCCGTTACATAAGGTGCTAGAATCGAGCCAGACATCCCGATGAAGTTGTATGCACTAAGGGACGTTCCTAATGCCGATTTAGGTGCATGCTTCGTTACGAAAGTTACCATAATAGGATCTAAGGCTAATTTGCCAGTCAATCCATACAAGATCAAGACCGAGATCAACAACGTTCGATTGGTGACAAAAGCAATCGCGAAGACTGAAAGAATTGCCAAAGGAACTAAAAGAAAAACTAATTTTTTTGTAGCACCGGTTTTATCATTGATCCGTGCAAAAAGGAGCGCTCCAGGAATCGATGCCCAAGGTACCAAAGAAGAAATAAAACCAACACTTGCTCCAGTAAAACCACGCTCAGCGATCAAAAACTGTGGTAACCAAGTAAGAATCACAAAATTGGCATAAATACTGGTAAAACAGAGAATGAACGCAGCCACTAAATTACGATTGCTAAAAATTTGTTTTAATGAAATTTTCTCTTTAGGACCTGTTTCTTCTTCTGGTTCTTCTCCTGGACGAATCACTTTTTCTTTTAAGACTGTATAGAACAAAAGCCCCACAATCAACGTGGGTAATGCCATAATAAAGAACGGTTTACTCCAAGATTCACCATTTTCTAATACTAATTTACTGGATAGCAGATAACCCCCAGAAGTACCAAAAGCCATGCCGCTATTAATAATGGCATTTCCAATCGTTCGTTTACTTTTGGGGATTGCTTCAGTTGATAACGCAAATTGTGGTCCATAGTAAGCCCCTTGTCCAATTCCTGCAATCGCTCGAATAGTTAAAAACAATACGAAAGTAGTCGCTAAACCACTAAAATAAGTAGCTACAGCTAACAAAAGAAACCCAACCGTAATAATCATTTTTCGACCGATCTTGTCCCCGATTATCCCAAAAGGAATCTGTGCGATCGCATAAGTTAAGAAAAAAATACTATTTGCTAAACCTAGTTGAGTATTACTCAGGCCAAACTGCTCACCAACCACTCCCATGATCGGATTGAAAATGGTTCGTGTTGCATACATGAGAATCCAACCGATGAAAAAAATAGCGACTACTTTGATCCAGTAGCTATTTCCTACCCTGACTGCTTGCTGTTGTTTGCTATTCTCCATGTCTCTTACCTCACTTTTCGTTTTCTATTCCTTGTAAAGCTAATAACAGCCCAAAACATAAATCTTTGCCCGATGTGTGACCAATAGCCATCAATTTTGCGATCAATTGATCTAGTTTTCCATAGTCCGTTTGGGAAAGTGCGAAAATTAGTTGATAAAAGAAAGAATTGCTATAACCTTTCATAGAACTACTGATATAGGCCTTACTGACATCAGTTGTAGCTAATTCAGTCAGCTCAAGGGAACGCATCAAAGCGTCTCCTCGAGCATCTGAACAAATTGTCAACATGAGCAGGTAGGCGATTAAAATGTCATCACCACTTGGCGTTAATCCTTGTCCTCTTCCAATTAAATAGTGAATCAACTCCTGCCATTCTTCCGAACGCCAGCAATGATTTTTTTGACTCATTTTCTCAAAAAAATGACGAGTTCGATTATCAAGCGGAAGACCGATTTTATTTGTTAAGTGTTGTTCTTCTAACCTTGTTTTCAAGGTTACCTGTTGCGCTTTCGTCAACGTTAATTGGATAAGATCCAAGGAAACGATCGTAGAGGGGCTCAAATGAATTTTTTTGACGCCTGCTCGACTATAAATCAGCAATTCCTCTTCACTGATCCTTACTTGATTTCCTTGTTGGATAAATGGTAACAACTCCTGAAATAGGGAGTGAGGTAAATTAATACCAAAGCTAGAAAGATAATCATAGTAATCCGCTAGATTGATCAACTGTCCGCCAATCTCAATATTAAATGACCGATTAAAGACACTGTGGATTTTCCCGATTTTCCCAAACTGATGCAACGGAATCAAATAATTACTGATTTTACAATTTTCTCTAGTCAATGATAATCCCTAGTTTCTCAGCATAGGCTTCTAACGCTTTTTCAAAACAAGCAAGTGGGGCTCTAACTGTTCCTGCACCAATTTGACCGACTCCTGGATTTTTATGAGCGATTCCAGTATTGATGACAGGAGTGATTCCAGTTTCTACCACTTTTCGGATATCAATTCCTAAACAAGTCCCTTGAAAATCCCAAGTTGGAATAGAAAAAGTAGCATTATGGGTGGCGCAGATCTTAGCCATTTCATTAGAAGTGGCAAGTGCATCCGCAAACCCTCCAGCACCGACAAATCGTGTCACGCCAGGAGCTGCAACCATCGCCATTCCGCCAACCCCGACCGTTTCCGTGATGGCACTGTCACCAATATCAGGATTCCCGTCTGCTTCACTGAAACCTGTAAAGTACAGTCCTTTAGGGGTATTTACCGGTGCTTTATGCCATGTATCTCCTGTTTCCGCGATTCGGATACCAAAGTCAACCCCATTACGTGTCATGGTGGTTACAATTGTCCCTTTACTGCCTTGCCGTGCACCATCAACCATGGCTTTCCCTGTTGCCATCATGATATTCAAGAAAAATTGATCCGTGTCCGCCAAGAACTTGATGACTTCGTATTTTTGTTTTTCTGCAATAGTCGTTTGGATAATCAATGGTGCCAGCTCTTTCAAAAAGTTCAACGAGGCAGCAATATTGCGTTGATGAAATTCATCCCCCATCGTGATAGAACGTGCAATCAACACATTTAGATTCAACCCATTGTCGGTCAGCGCCAGCGCTTCAGCAATTGTTGGTCCTAATACCTCTTTGATCCAATCAAGGCGATCCACTACTTCTTGCGAATAGGCACCGAAACGAAGTACCTTGCCGATTCCTTCATTCAAAATACAAAATGCTCGATTTCCTGCTAATCGATTTTCTACAACAAAAACCGGCATATTACCAGAAGTGATTCCTCCCATCGGTCCAACAGCTTGTACATGATGACAAGGTATGAAGCGGACTTCATTCGCCTCAAATAATTTTTTGGCTTCTTCTTCGTCTTCTGCCCAACGCTCAAAGAGTGCTGCTCCAAGACAAGCTCCTTTCATCGGACCGGTCATTCCTTCCCAAGTAATGGGCGGTCCAGCGTGGAGTAACGTTTTCTTTGCTGGCTCATTTAACTCTGGAATCACTGATTTTGCTGGTACTACATCAATCAAGAATGGTTGCGCATTTTTGATTTTTTCTGTTACTTGTTGATTTTCTTCTTCTATTTTTTCGTTGTATTCTTCTAAGCTATCCAAAAGTTTGATCATTTTTTGATTACCACTTGCTCTTGGTCGCCAATTAAATTGAACGGTTTGTCCACCATAAGCAAGGATCGATTCAGTAAAACTTGGCAGACCAACGTTTATGATTCTTGGTTTTGTCGTCAGTAATTCCATGACACGTTCACTCGGTTGAGGAACTTCTACCGTTCTCCCAGTATAAGGAAGTAGTTCTTTATCTACTTCAGATAACGTGACACCCTTTAATAGGAGAGCTAACTGAACAGCTTTGGCATTGCTTTCGGTCACAAATACTCCTGCCTCTTGCAACCGATCTACAGCTGATTGACGATCTTGCGGATCATTGGCCGTGCCACAAACTGTCGCCACAAAATAAAGCAATCGCCCTGCTTTTTCAGCCTGCATTTGTGCTTCTTGGATCGCTGGTAGTAGCGCACCAACCATGTCTTCATGCGCTCCGTAGCCCAAAACGACATCAAGTAAGATAACGCCCGTATCTTGTTCCGAAGCATATTCCTGAATCTTTTGAATCCGCACTTCGGGATCGATCATTGGATGAGGTTTTCCTTGAGTATAGCGATCATCGCCTAAGTCAATCACTTCATACCCTTGCGATTTTAAAACATAGCCTTCCGTTTTCACTAAGCCACCAAGATCCAACGCTTCAGAGATCAGCATTCCTGCCTCTGCAGCTAAAGTCCCACCAGAATATAATCCTTTGACCACTTTTTCTTGTGGTAAAACTGGCACATCGGGTTTTTCTATTGATTGAAAGTAGTTTTTCTTGATTGCTTGCTCATTTGCTAAATCAACAGCGATTTGAGCAGTTTCTTCTAAGGTATGGGCTAAATAAACTTTTCCTTCATGGTTTGTTGGCTTTTCACCTAGGAAAATCGCAACAACCGGTTTTGTGATGCTCTGTAATAATTGTACGACTTCATCGCGCACAGCTTTTGCAGGTGGCTTGGAAATGACACAGATCACATCGGTAGGTTCATGATGTTCCAAAGCAATAATGGCATCTTTAACGGTAGTTGCTCCGACTTTGTCACTGAGATCTCGCCCCCCCGTACCGATGGCATGGACCACGCCGCCACCTAGTCGATCAATGATCGTCGTCACTTCTTGGATGCCGGTGCCAGATGCGCCTACGACTCCAATATTTCCAGGTGCGACCACATTGGTAAAAGCAATGGGAATGCCAGAAAGAATACCAGTACCACAATCTGGTCCCATCATTAATAACCCTTTTTGATGCGCTAGTTTTTTCAAACGTACTTCATCTTCAATCGCAATATTATCTGTAAAAGAAAAAACGTGTAAATTATTTTTCAACGCACGTTCCATTTCTGCTGCCCCATATTCTCCTGGAATACTGAACAAAGCAACATTTGCCTCTGGTAAAAGATCCAATGCTTCTTGCCAAGAAGTCACTGTTTGGTTATCTTTCGTAGTACTTTTTGCAGACAAATCAGCTAAAAACGTGTCGACTAGCGGTAGTACTTGATCCATTATTTTTGGGTCTTCACTTGAAACCACGATCATCAGATCATTTGGAGAGGCAGTTTTTGCTTCATCTGTTAACAAATCGGTATTATTTAAAATATCTTTATTCGCATCTGTTCCCATCATGATTTGACTCATGACCACTTGTTCAAGTGAGTTGATTTTGTTTGTTAAAAGCATCAGATTGATTGAATCTTGGTAATTATTTTTTAAAATGACTGTGTTTAACATCCTTCTCCTCCTCTTTCTTTCGACACTATTATTGTAGGACATTAAGAAAGTGTTTTCATCGGACGTATTTCTAAAAAAATGCTATAATTTTTATCCATAAAGGGGAAAAAGGAGGAAACGATGAAACTAAAAGAGCTTTTGACACTAGGTGAATTAAAAAAAGGCGAGATCCTAACGAAAGACATCGGTTTAGACAATGAAGTAACAACAGCGATGATCTTAGAAGCGATCGATATTGAGAATTGGAGTAAAAAAAATCAATTGATTCTCACTTCTTTTTACGCTTTAAATGATTTAACGGAAGCAGAGTTAGAAGATTTTTTTGTTAAAATGTGCCAAATCGAAATCAGTGGGTTGATTTTAAAGACAGACCGTTTTATCAAAACGATTCCTGACCGATTTATCCATCTATGTTTCAAGTACCGTATTCCTTTGATCAAGATTAAGCAGGAGGTCAGTTATGAAAAAATCCTTTTGACGATTTATGAACCTTTGTTAAATACCCAGTCCCATATACTCCGAACGTATTATGAAGTTCGTCAACGTTTCAACCAATTAGAACGCCAGTCATCCTCTATTGAAACGATTATGGAGGAATTTTATCGAATTATAAAATTACCCTTTTCATTAAAATTGATCGACAAAGGAATCGAAATCAGCGATGGGAAGATTCCTCGAGATGCAATTGTTTTAGCACGAGAAACTTTGCGCAACACTGATTTCACCAAAAATGATTATTCCTTGTTAACACTATATGCCCATACCAACCCTCAAAAACACTATGCGCTTGAAGTAGCAATTTTCAATAATTATTCAGCAAACTGTTTACTTTTAGTCTATCTTCCAGATGATGTCGTCAAAGAAACTGATTTAGTGATTATCGAAAATGCAATTGATGCCCTCCAAGAAAAATTCAATACCGAAAGTCTCTTAAAAAAAGAACGTTACACCCGGTTGAACAATTTAGCAGATGCCATTTTACAAAATACGCCTAAAAATCCTGATGAATTAAATAGTTTACTTCATGAAGTCCATATGTTGTCAAAAGATTCTTATCAAACTATTGTATTTCCGACAAAAGATACCCAAACACAATTAATGAAAACCCGGATCATTTCACTACTGCGAACCTTAAAGAAAGAAGCAATCTTCTTTGATCAGCATCACTATTCGGCTGTCTTATATAATTTCGATCAGGCGGATGGACCGATCACAAAACCTTATTTGCAACGGGTCGTCCAAGACTTTCTCTTAGAAAATCCCTACTTAACTTTTGCGATCAGTAGCTTGAAACCCAAACAAGGAATCAAAGAACTGTTATTTGAATGTCTTGATATTCTGAATTTCAATCGAGATTTTTACAATGGTCCGATTGTGACATTAGCAGATATCGGTATCTTCAAACATTTTATTCAAGAAGAACAACTTCAATCCATCGAAGAAAGTCTTCCTCAAAACTTAGTGGCACTCGCTCAAACAAACTTTGATCTCTTTGAAACCTTTTACTGTTTTTTACAAAATAATCGTAACTATAAGCAAACTGCTGAAAAAATGTTTCTCCATTCTAAAACTATTCGCTATCGTTTGCATAAAGTAGAGCAATTGCTCGCCATTGATTTTAACAACGCTTTTCAGATGGCGAACTATGAAATCGGAGCTTATGTAATCAAAATGAGACAGCGCGCACTGGAAAAGAAAGAATAATTGATCAATGAAAATCTGGTTGGTCTTAGAAAAATATCACTTACTAAAAAAGCCTGAACTTTTAATCTCCTTCGAAAAAAGGAATTAAAAATTCAAGCTTTTTTTATTGAGATGATTTGTCTCACTACCAAAGGAGCAGACTCAGCCAAAAAATCAGCCGTTTCACTAGCCTAAGAATTCAAACACATCTGCTCGATCATATAGTTTCAATACTTTCTCACATAAAAACTGAGTGAACAATGCTGCCGCAACTGGGACGACTAACCAGCTCAAAACAACAAGAGCCGGATTTAGACCTGCATCTAAAGAAGCTAAAGGACCAACTAAGCCAACGATCCCAAAACCAGCCGAGGCAGGGGTTCCTGAAATAGACAACAAAGCAACTGGAATAGCTGTAATCACTGCACTGATCAGACAAGGAACGAGAATAACCGGTCTGCGAAACAGATTAGGCATCATCATCTTCATCGCTCCTAACGTAATGGCGATCGTCACTCCTGATTTATTGACTTTCCACGAGTTCACGATCAAAACGAAAGTCGTTGCTGCGACACCCATTGCTGCCGCTCCTGCTGAAACACCATCTAGTTGGATCGCCACTCCGATTGCTACGGTGGAAATCGGTGAAATGATCAAGAAGGCAAAAGAACAGCCAATCAAGATCGACATCAGTAAAGGTTGTAGTGTCGTGAAGTTATTGATGACCGTCCCGATAGCTGAGGTAATATCTGCCACATAAGGATAGAGATAAAACCCGATCACCCCTGCGCCGACACCAACAACGATCGGAGTCAACACAATCGCTACCGAACCAAACCGTTCACCAATCAGATAAATCAACCCAACTGCGATAGAAGCAGTGATCATCGTATTGATGATATCGCCTGTGCCAGCACCAACATACACACCTGTTTCACCAAGCTCAGGAGTAAACTTCACCACCCCTGACCCGACAAATGCGGCACCAGCCACCACCATCATCTTCATCGGTGCAAAACCAAATTGCAAAGCAATCAATCCACCGATAATCAACGGTGTCGCTAATTGGAAGATGACCGCCATTTGAGCAACAGCCATCGCAAAAGAAGAACCACTAAAGTATCTTAAAATCGCCCCTAATACTGCGTTAGGAATCAATCCGATGATAATCCCCGTTGCTGTACCAGCTAATACTTTGTTCAGAAAAATCTTTGGTGACATGCTTTGTGTCTGTTCCATCAATTATCCCCCTTTATTTTACCTGCAAGCTATCTTCTTTCGCATGGATCAATTCTGTTAAGAAGTCACAATAAGGTGTTGCAATACCATATTTCTTCCCTTTTCTTGAAACCGCACCGTTGATGTAGTCGATTTCCGTCAAGCGGTGATTCTTGATCAAATCTTGATACATGGATGGATAATGTAATCCGATCGTTTCTGGATCGAAACAAGATTCACAATGAGCGATCACTTCTGGGATATCTAAGTGGATATTTTCAGCTTCTGCCACTGCCGCAAATTCACGAACAATCGTTTCCACCATCTTATGCGCAGTCGAAGTTTGACCTAACCCTGCCATGTTCACATCCAAAATCGTGCATAATCCATTCATCGTGCCATTCACACAAGCTTTACGGTAAATGGAATAATGGATGTTATCAGAGAATTTCGCATGTAAGCCTGATTCTGATAATTTTTCAGCTAGTGCTTTCGCTTGTTCTTCTTTGCCTTCTCCAAGATTTTGCAGCTCAATTGAACCACTTCCAAACAGTTTGACTTTTCCAGGTCCTTCTAAGCCCGCCGTCCACATGGTGTTACCAATATAAATGTTTGCCATTGGAACAAATTTTTCAATGATATCTTCATGTCCGATACCATTCAATAAGCATAATACTTCCGTTTCTTCTTTGATCAATGGACGGATATCTGTTAGCATTTTTTCTAATTGCATCGCTTTAGTAAATAAGATGATCAAATCTACCTGATCTTCTTCGCCTACTTCTGATTGAAGAACGACTGGTAACTTCTCAACTACTTCTTTGCCATTGAAATCTGCTTTTAACCCATGCTCTTTGATTTGTTGGACATGATCTGCCCAGCCGTCGATCAATAGTACTTCGTTTCCACCTTGATGTAACATCAGACCGAAACGACTTCCCATCGCTCCAGCTCCTGCAATTGCAATTTTCATGTTTTATTCCTCCCTTTTGCCTTACATTATACCTATCTAAGATTTATTACACAATTTTATTCTATAGCTTAGCCTTCTTTTTACACTACTTTACGTGAAATCAGCTTGCCTAAGAGAAAAACGGGCAATCCTAAACTTCTCCGTTCAATTGGAAGTTAGCAGAAAGATGTTTCAAATTACTTCCTTCCACCACTGCAAGCACAAAAAAAAGTAACCGAACATCAATAGAAAGCTTTCGGCTACTTTGGCAATGATCGATTAGCAGTGACCTCTAAGACAAAAGCAAGCGTTCCTCTCATACAAGAATAAAACCAACGCCCTCAACATTCACGGATCATTCTTCCGTTTCGACCAACATTTTCATTTTTAAGATGAATTCTGTAAAATTTTCTGCACCCGCTAACAATCGCACATTGATCGGATCAGAAACGATTTCGATAAACATTTCAAAAAAATCATTAAATTCTTTGGCTTCATCTTGTGAGATGGCAACTAAAGCTACGATTTGAACAGGATATTCGTCCCATTTGAGGGTTTCTTGCAAGGTCATAATCGAAAGGGCACTTTTTTTCGCCTGTTGTTCCAGCGAGTGGGGTACTGCGATACCTGATGGGAAACTGGTCGATGACATCGCTTCTCGTTTTTCCATCCTCTGGGAAAATTCTTCCTCCACATACCCTGTCACTAACAATCGATCAAACAATTTTTCCCGAATCATTTTAGGTGTCTGATCGGTCGGATCAAATTGATTAAAATAGAGATCTTCAATAATAAACCGATCGATCAAATGAAACATTTGTTTTCGCCAATTACTTTTTCGCTTGGCAGTCACCCGTTTTTGGATCTTTGCAAAATCTTTACGTGTCAAAATAGGATGGACATATACTGCGCCATTGATTTCGGTCACTCTGTCACGATCAGAAGAGACATACACATCATTTTCCTGTACGCTTACCTCATGATGATCAACCGCCACGATCTCCACATCTTCCCCTAGCATACTACGAATATTTTGAACGTTTGTTTCTTCAAAATCATGGTAATTGTTGTGATCAACTAGCACTCGCAGCTTTGGTCTTTTTTCTTTTTTGCTTTCTAAGTAAGCCCCGATGTGTAAAGCGATAAAAGAAATCTCATCCTCATTAAACCAAATCGCTAATTTTTCCTGTACCAACATCGACAAGTAAACCGCAATGTCATACGTTAACGGATAGGCTGTTTTAATATCTAAAAGGCTGCTATTCCGGGTGAACCGTTCATATTGAGAGCGATCATAAAGATTTTGCAGATGGATAGCTAATTTATTGAAAAAAGCTTCATCTTGTAAATCAATCAAATAGGTTTCTTTGACTTTCTCTAAAACTTCATTTAGTGTTTCGATCACTCGAGCTTCAACAATTTTGGACAAGGCTAGCTCTTTGCGATTCGTAAGATATTCATTTTGTAATCCAATAAAAAGTAAGGATAACTGCTTGACTTCAGCATCAGAAAAATGAATGTGATAAGTATTTGAAAGAAGTTCAGTAATCTCCACACACAATTGAAATTCCGTTGCATCATTTCTTAATGGAAAGTCCTTCACACTTTTCAAATCATTTCCTTGGCGGATCCGTTCAATACTAATCGCAAAATGAAGCACAATATTGTTCATCGAATAGCGATTGATTTTGATTTTGTGTGAAGCTAAGACATCATGGATGGTTTGCTCTAGATCAATAAGCGAAAGCGTGCCAATCATATCTTGGACATGATACTTTAGTTTTTCCTGGTAATCGCCTTCCTCATACAATAGCGAAATCATGTAACGCCTTTTATCACTTTCTGATCCTTCTAAATAAATTTGATTGGCTTTGATCGTTAATTTCAATTGTTTGTTTTGAATCTCGTTACGTAAAAGCTGGATGTCATTTTTTAACGTTGACTCAGAGAGAAACATCGTGTCTGCCAAATCATAGAGATCAATGCCATGATTGCTTTTTAACAACGTCAAAAACAACTGTGATTGCCGGTCATTCGTTGTTTGGATCACTTGCTTATCCTGGGTAGGTTGTTTGATCCGATACCCTTGATTACTAGAAATAATTTGTTGCTCTGTCTCATTGATCTTTGTGATTTGATTACGAATGGTTCGAGTCGTACAGTTACAAAATGTTGCTAGTTCCGTCGCAGTGACCCAATGCTGCTGTCGTTTTGCAAGATACGCGATAATCTCTCTTTGCCTTTTCGTTGCCACTTTCTATCTCCCCCACACATGTGTTGCTATCCATTGATTTGCCACACTATCTCAAAAAAAGGTGGATACGAAGATCCATGTCTCGCATCACACCTATTCTTTAAACTGGCGACTTTACAAATTTTCTCCATTCGATTCAATCACATTTTTGTACCAGTAAAAACTATCTTTTTTAATTCGATCACCACTACCTTTTCCTTCATTATCCAGATCCACATAGATAAATCCATAACGTTTTTCCATTTGAGCAGATGAACAGCTGATAATGTCAATCGGCCCCCATGCACAATAAGCAATCACATTGACTCCATCATACATCGCACGTTTCATTTCTTCAATGTGACTAGCCAGATAATCGATCCGATAATCATCATGAATCTTGCCGTTTTCCAACTGGTCATACATTCCAAAGCCATTTTCTGCAATAATAATCGCTTTACCATAACGATCCCAATATTGCGACAGTGAATGATACAACCCTTTAGGATCCACTGCCCATCCCCATGGATTAGCTTTCAAGTTCGGGTTAGGTGTCACCGATGCAGGGTTCAAATCGTTTTTCTTGGAGTCGACCATTTGCGAATAATAATAAGAAATAGCCAAATAATCCATCGTATTCGCTTGTAAAATGGCTTTGTCTTCTTCAGTGATCTCGAGGTGGATATTATTTTCAGCAAAATAATTCAACGCATACTGAGGATATTCCCCTCGAAATTGCACATCTGTATAGAAATACTCCATCCGATTACGACGTAAAGCCAAAATGATATCATCTGGATCGCAAGAAAATGGATAGGCAGTGCAATCTGCAACCATCGTTCCAATTTGCATTTCAGGGTTGAGCTTTTTCCCATATTCATAGATTTTAGCACTGGCAACGAACTGATTATGGATCGCTTGATAACTAGCTTCTTCGTAATGATCCACCGTATCATAAGGTATAGCAGTTGAATTGAATGGTTCAAATTGGATCAAGTTGATCTGATTGATGACGATCCAGTACTTCACTTTATCTTTGTAACGATCTAAAATTGTTTTTCCATATTTTACAAATAGATCGATCACTTTCCGATTATGCCAACCCCCGTAGTTTAAAGTAATGTCTACCGGTGTTTCATAATGAAGCATCGTAATAATCGGCTCCATCCCTAACTCACGGATCTTATCAATCAACGCATCATAATAAGCCAAACCCGCTTCATTCGGTTCCGTTTCATCGCCCGTAGGAAAAATCCTCGACCAATCAATCGACGTCCGAAACGTTTTAAAGCCCATCTCTGCTAATAGCGCTAAATCTTCAGGATAGGTATGATAAAAATCGATCCCATGGCGTTTAGGATAATAGCCTTGTTCGTCTGTCATATTCGCCTTCAACTGAGCCAAAGACATTCCTTTATGTTGCTCTTCCGCAATTTCTGCATTTGTTTTATCCGCATGGAAAACATGTAAATCAGCGAGGCTGATGCCCTTACCATCAACTTGATACGCCCCTTCTGCTTGGTTGGCAGCAATCGCCCCTCCCCAAAGAAAATCTTTTGGCATTTTGTATTCTTTAAACATGAAATACCTCCTATTTAGTTAATTTTTTTGAAAAGTTTCGAAACAACCGCACCATATGTTCACCAATCAATATCTCACTTTGCGCTGTCATCAGCGTATCTTGCGCATGACAGAACAACGTAGAATAGCGGATCTGCTCTCCTGAAGCTTCCATTTGTAACGTGTCTGTTTGCAAGCCGTGAGCAATCACCACTTCTTTATGTGCCGATTGAATCAATTCTTCTGCTTCATCGAACGCCATTTCCTCCAGTGCATTCAGACCTTTTACCAGTAATTCACGAGCATTACCTGCATGGATCAAAATATTCATCGATAATTCGTTTAGGCTATCTGTTTCTTCCACAAACTGTTGTGACATACTACTACCTCCAATTATTGAGCCGTTGAAGCTTGCATTGCTTTTGCTTGCGCCGCTTCTTGTTCTTCAGCAATTTTTTCTTGTTTTAATAATGAACTATCATATGCTTTAAAAAATGGTAAGAAGATAAACCATGTAATAACAAAGATCAACAGACAGACGATGACCGCACGGAAATCTTGAGTGGCTAAATAAGATGTAAATGGATATGGCATGTACCACAACAAGAATGATTGACTAGGAATATTCACGAAGCCCATATTCATCACCACATAAGAAATCGTTGGTACGATCAGTGCATTGATCCACATAGGAATCATCAAATAAGGATTAAAAGCAATCGGTGCCCCAAAAACCAACGGTTCATTAATATTAAAGATTGAAGGAATAAAGACCGCTTTACCAATCGCTTTTAATTGTGCTGATTTACTTAACAGCAACATCATCACAGACAAGGCCAAGGTAGTCCCCACACCACCCATTGATGAAAAAGCATAACAAGTTTCTTGAGTAGCAATGTTCATTGCTTGTCCACCATTTGCAACAGCCTCAGCATTAGCAGCTAATCCAGCCATATATACAGGATAGATGGCCGGCATCATCACCCAACCTGAAATACCGAACGTATATAAAAAGACTGGGATAAAAACGGATAAGACAAAACCTGGATAAGATTGCACGATTTTTGCCAATGGACTGAATGCCCAAACGACCACTTCAAAGAAGTCAACATTCATTTGTACCGTGATAAACCAACCAACGATCAAGATAAACGTAATCGGCAATAAACTATTAAACCACCCCACCACGAAATCAGGGATCGGTGTATCTTCATCGAAAAATGATCTTTTAGCAGCAAAATTCATCACACAGGCAACAAAAAGACCAGAAATAATCGCAAGAAACATCCCTGTAGCGCCAAACCGAGAAAGAATAAACGTAGCATTTCCTTCAGCAGATACTGTGGGAAATAGTAACATCATGAATAACACTAATCCGGTAGCACCTGAAATCAGTTTTTGTCCGCTGTTTCCCTTTTTTTCCATGAGATAATAAGGAATCAAAAAAGAAACAATCAAACCAAACATCCCAAAAGAAAAATTACTAATCATTGAAAAATCAGGTAAACCTGCAAAAAGATTTTTTAGCAGAGAAACCACTGTAACTAAAGAACCAACAAAAACTAACGGCAAAGCCGCCATGATCGAATCTTGGATCGCCGAGACCCAAGGATTCTTGACAATTTTATTTACTTTTGGCGCAAATTTGTTCGTCATGAAGTCCATAATTTTATTCATCATTCGTTAGCCCTCCATACTTAAAATCAGATCTAGTGCCTTATCTCCATTTAAAGTGCCATAGGTTGCTTGTGGAATGACTGCTACTTTCACGTTCTTTCCTTCAATTTGTGCTTTGAGATCTGCCAACATATAAGACAAATGCGGACCAATCAACAGATAATTGATCTCATTGATCCGTTCATCCAATTGCGACTCACTAGCCGCTTTCACAGTTACTTCTTCCCCTCTTTTTTTCGCTGCTTTTCGAATAGCAGCCGCCATAAATCCACTAGAAGCACCCGAACCACAAATCAACAAAATATTTTTTGCCATCTTTACCATCTCCCCTTTTTTTCTTACACGTTTAGTTTAGCTACCAAGGTATGCGCTTTCAAACTTACTTTTTTCCTAGGTAGCGGAAATTAATTAACGTGAGGTTCTCTTTTAGCTATTATAGGGTATACTCCTCTTAGTTACTCCACCAGTTCTGTTGAAAAACGAATCCTGATAGTTAGGCTCATATCATCTGCTGGCTAACATTCCTGTGAATATCCCCGTACTTCACTAAAAAAGAAAAACATTCCCACAAAAAAAGAGAGCCGACCAGATTCATTCTGATCACGGCTCCCCCTCTATGCCATTTTTTGATTTATGCTTTGTTATCAATAAACTCAGCATCCACTAATCATTCCTACCGTTACCTTAACCCAATGAAATCGGTTGAATATAATCTACCTGCCATTTTTGTTCTTTGTCTGAATAATTGAAATACCAGATCTGAGAAAAATATTGTCGCTGATGCTTGTACCCTGATAAGAGCAGGTTATTTTTTCGATCAATCGTATAATCATAGCAACTAAAATCAATTCGGATCGAGAAACTGTCTTCCTCTATTTGACGATAGTTCCCCAACTGTTGCAGTACGATTTTTTTAGTATGATTTTTAATACCTTCTGCTTGATTCTTTTGTAAGACTTGTTGATGCTCCAAAAATAATTTTTTCGTATAATAGCGCGAGGCTTTTTCCATTTTTTCATGTTCCCAAGCGTTTTGAATCGCAAAGAAGCTGGTTTCGATCTCTGAAAGCAATCTTTTCTTCGCTTTCTTTTTCCCAGGCATACGAGAAAATAGCTCTCTGGTCACACTGTGCTGTTCTTTCTTCCTTTTAAATAAAGCAAACGCCGCAAAACCACCAACAGACGCCCCCATTAATACATAGTCCTCGACGTCACCGTATGAACTCGATCGATAATACCCTCGTGATCGTCCGATAATTGGCCGATCGTCATAAAAATGATGTCCGACCGAACTACCACCAAAACTTCCGCCAGATCCACCGCTTCTCGTTGAGCCACCACCATGTCCACCTGCTACTGCAAAACCCTGTACTGGCAAAGCAAATAAAAAGAACAGACACAACAAACAAGCCAAATAATGTTTCTTCATGTTCCCCCACCCCATTCATCTTCTGTTAGCAACAATCTAACGCTGAAATCCCTCATTGCTACACTAGCTCAAACGGCAATTTCAGAAGCTATGTTATCAGTCCATTTATTTCATACGTTACTTTACAATAAATTGACTAGCAATAACTTAGTTATGAAAAAAAATTAATAAACGAACAAATGAATGTTGAATCTGGGGTTCTGCTTGTTAAGTGTTAATCAATGCGTTAAAAACAAGACCGCTAGAAGATGATCTATTCAAATTCTGTATTAACTATTGACTGGGTGAAAAAGAATGCTTATAAGCGTAGGATCTCTGTCGAATCTGAAAGATTGCCTTATCCAATAATCATTGATGAAATTCATCATGAACTAAATAAGAATAAAAAAACACCTAGTGATCTCACTAGATGTTAACGAATCTTTCAGTTTTTTGTCCTAGTACGAATATTTATGTTACGCAATTTTTTTCGAAACAAAACATTTGCCGATCAAGAAACGAATAAAAACAAAAAAATAGCTTCCTAGACTGACAATAAAAGCAAGAATCATTGTAAAGGGATACTTAGAAGAAACTTCAATTACCGTTGTTCCTGCTTTTCCTTCAAATGTTGCTAATCCTTCATTGTTTTCAATCTTGGTATTTTGCCCATTCACTTTTGCTGTAGTTCCCCAGTAATCAAACACGGGTAACGTGATTTTTTTATCTTTAGCACCTTTGACTGTATAGACTATTTTGGAATCAGAAGCTTTATATGCTGCTGTTTGCCATTCATTGTCTACTCTTATTTCATGCTTTTGCAAATGCTCCTTATATTTCATGGCTTCTAATGGTGCATAGTCAAGGACCCCTCCAACACCTACAGTGATGTAACTACCTAGAGTGTCTTTGTTCACCTCTAAATGGTCACCTAGTGTTGGCACTTTGTGATTATAATTGGCTTTAGTGGCTGCCGAAACAACAAACATAAAACAAACAATCGCTGCAATACTAAGTATTCTTTTTTTCTGACCAAATATCATCCTATTAAAAACAATGGATAAAATTAATGAGCCAAAAAGTACCTGAAACCCTAATATCCGCCAAGGAAATTGAAGCAATCGAACGGGTGTATTTTGCAATAGTGCCCATGGGACCAGCTTAGTTGATAATAACCAGGTAGCTACTGCAATCAGGTAAATCACTTTTTCCTTGCTCGTTAGCTTTTTAAAATACACAAGCGGAAGAATCAAAGAAACAATCCCGATAATCCCGATTGTAAAGGAGGCCAAATCATTATTCATGGCTACAATCAAACTATCAGATACATTGATCGCTTGATTTTGCAGATCTGTTTTTCCTGGCTGATTGATGGATTGATACATGGTTTGCTTGAACATAGGATACCAAAAATAGGCTGTTAAAAGAATCGTCATTCCCACAGCTTTTGACATCTCCAACACCAAGCGAATGGTTTCTTCCTTATTTAGTTTATTCACAATCAGTTTGCCTATGATCATCATTCCAATGAAAAACGCACACATGAAAGTAGAGAGAACATGCGTATAAACAAGCAAACTCATACTGATTGCTAACGGGATCGCAGCTGTTGCTTTCTCATAGATCATTTTGTAAGCATAATACAAAACTACAGGCATAATCGTCATTGCAATCGCTTCTGCAATCGCTGAACGATGGTAAATATCAATCGTTCGATAGCTATAAAATGTATACAGACAGCTAAATAAAAAGGCAGCATCTACTCGCTTTAAAAATTTTTGACCATAATAAAACATCAATAGGATGGTACAAACATTCAACACCCATACGTATAAAATATAACTTACGATCAAATTATTGGTAATCCAATAAAAAATTACCGTTGGAAAAAGGGTCAAGTAGGGGTAAAAATAGTTCACACCGCTGCCATAACTATTAAAAGTCGTAAAATTGATTGGTCCTGAGAATATAGAGGATAATCCTTTAATTCTGGAAAGATGAAATGCGATATCTCCTGTCGTAGAAATCGTTTGTGCATGCCTAAAATAATTCACAGAATAAAGACCCGCAATAAGTATTAATATAACAAATAAGAGCAATTTTTTCTTTGTTTTCATTAGTAACTCCTTTCAAAAAATCATAATAAGTATAACGTAATTATTGGAATTTTTCATAAATTTTTCTGTTTTATTTAGCAAATTATCCTTTCAGAAACAAAAAAAAGACTGAGACATCCATCTCACTCTTTGCTCTGGAAACAGATAAATGGTGTTCAAGCATCAGCTCCTTGAAATAAGCCTAAATTTTTCAAAAACACGAGAAACTGTTTCTAAAAATTCTTTCTTATTATTATCGGAGCTAACCAATGCTTTCACAACCTCTTTTCCAAGAAATTTTCTTTCTAAGTTTGGAAGGACGTCTCCTCTAGCTATTCACAATCCGCTCGAAACCGTTCTTCAATTCATTATTCTCAGTTTCTTTGAAATACAAATAATTGTTTGGGTTTCCTTGGTTTTGCTGAGTCACCATTACCTTAGGTTGATTTTGTTGGAAACCAAAAAAATACAAATGAGCTCCAGACGGTTTTGGATGATCGATATCAGAGTAGATCGCCACTAATTCAAATCCCGCTTGTCCTCTGCCATTTTCTGACCATTCTACGGTGACCGGTGTTTGATCAATCACCATAGACCATTGCCCATCAAAAATGTATTGTGGTACTTGCAATCCATAATAATTAGCATTCACATGATCATTGTAGCTTCTATACTGTTGTCCCATTTCCTGACCCCAAGTTGACATAAACGTAGCTAATTCAGTCGCTTTACTCGCATCCCAGCTATTTTTTTCTACTGGCTGACTACTTGGTGTCGTAGACTCAGCCGTTGTAGTTTGAGTTGACTCTGATGTACTCGTCGCCGTGGACTCTGTTTTTCCCTTTGTTTCTGATGAGCTGGATGATTCAGTCTTATCAGATTCTTTCGTCGTTGTTGAACCTGTCTTACTTGTTTTTGTAACAATAGTGTCTGTCGATTTACTTGAAGCATCTTTTGCCTGATCCGTTCCACAACCAGCTAGCACAAACAACAACCCCACAGCCAACAATATCCCCTTTTTCATTAATAAAACTCCTCCTTGATTGTTTCACTCATTCTAACAAACCAAACTTGAGATTATGCCGAAAATTTGAAAAATTATTTCTAACCAATCCCTCATCTGCAAACTAGAAAATTGGTTTAACCGTTACGAAATCAGAATCAGATACTCAAAAAAAGGTTTATGTAGGTTTCTAAGGAGTAGTTCGCCATAGAAAATACTGATCAACTATAAAGAGACACGGAAAAACGCACCCCCTCATTTATCAATTATGACTAGTATCAAATACATCTAACTCTTTGTTCAGATATTCTCCGTAATTGCTGTGAATATACAGAACTTAAAACATTAGGCACAAGAGAAACAGCTAAAACAAATAGACTGATACAATTAACAAAAAAATCCTCAACGCCCGCCTTGTTTCTAGCGGTATCGTTGAGGAATACGATCATTGGTTGCTATTTCAAAAATAGCTGAAAATGATGTCTCTAATAGACAATTTATTCACCCATAAAATAAAAGGCAACTCTATAAATTTTCTTTATTCATTTTCACGTTTGTTCTGCACTGCCATTCACTTTAGATCCCCTCATCGGAGGACCATTTTACTTTTTACTAAATTTTTTCTTCTCAGCAAATATCGAATAAAGATAAATAAAAAAGTTCCAACGCTTGTTAGTAATGCAAGAATCATCGTTGGCGGATAGGTAGAGGAAACCTCAATCGTAGTCGTTCCTTCTTTTCCTTTAACCGCTACTAACCCGTCATCATTTTCTATGCTAGTCGTTTGACCATTTACTTTCGCAACGGTTCCCCAATAATCAAACACAGGTAACGTGATTTTTTGCCCTTGCGCATCTTCCACTGTATAAATGATTTTTGAATCATACGCTTTATGAGAACTAGTTTTCCATTCATCCCCAACTTTTACTTCATGTTTTTTCAACTGTTTTTTGTATTTCAGTGCATCAGACGGTGCATAATCATAAAGTCCCCCTGTCCCTGAAGTCGTGTAATGCTTAATCTCTTTTTTTGTCATAATCAGACGACCGTTATAGGATTGGATTTTTTGCGTATAATTTATTTTCGTTACTACTGTTAGTGTCAAAAGCAGGAGGACGATTCCGCCAATCCACCATATACTTTTTTTCTGATCTGGTCTGCATTTCAAAAAGACCATCACCAAGATCAATGATCCGAAAAGCACTTGAAACCCTAAGATTCTCCAAGGAAATTGAATCAATTGGATAGGTGTATTTTGAAAAAGAAACCATGGAAAAACATTCGTCGATAAAAACCACGTAGCTACTGCACAAAAATAAATGACTCTTTCTCTTCGTTCAAATCTTTTCAAAAAGAAAAGCGGAAGGACTAATGACACGACACCAATCGTTCCCATTGTAAATGTCGTCAAATCATTAGTCATCGCACCAAACAAACTTTCAAAAATGTTCACTCCCCGCTCCTGAAGGTTTGTGCGGAAAGGACGATTGATACTTTGATGCAGGACTTGCTGCAGCATTGGGTACCAAACATACGCTGTTAAGAGAATCGTCCAGCCGACAGCTTTTGCCATTCCAACAAACAAGTCCAAAACATTTTCTTTCTTTTTTCGTTTAGCCAAAAGTGAACCGATAAACAAAAGCCCAATAACTATTACGCTCATAAATGTAAAAAGAGCATGCGTATAAATAAGCAAACTCATACTAACAGCTAAAGGAATCACACAATTCTTCTTTTCAAAAAGAAGTCTATACGTGTAGTAGAGGACCACTGGCATAATCGTCAGAGCAATTGATTCTGAAATCGCTGAACGTTGGTAAATATCGATCATTCGATACCCGTAAAAAGTATAGAAACAACTAAATAAAAATGCCGCATCTACACGTTTAAAAAATTTCCGTCCGTAATAGAAGGTGATGAGGATTGTACACACATTCAGTACCCAAACATATAACATATAACTTAAGATCAAATTATGAGTAATCCAGTAAAAGATCACAGCTGGAAATAGGGTTAGATAAGGATAAAAAAAGTTGACCCCACCACCATAACTATTGAATGTAGTAAAATTGATTGGACCCGAAAATACAGAAGCCAATCCTTTGATCCTGGAAAAATGAAAAGCGATATCTCCTGTCGTTGCGATCTTTTCTGTATTATTAAAAAAGATAAAGGAATAAGTGCTTGCAATAGCTATTAGCAGAACAAACAAAATGATTTTTCGATTGAATCTCATAACAATTTTTATTTCTCCTTTCATACGTCACTCTATTTGAAATGACTCAGTGATTATTCATTGGGTGAATCACTCTCATTTTTATCATTTCATATTAAAAGAGCTTGCTAGTTATGTTTATGACATACTTATTTTTCTTAACTAACATGAAATACACTATACCTAATCAGCAAGAAAATATTTTTTCTATTCTCTCACTCATTCATTATTTTTTTCATCTTTTGAATAATGAAAAGGTGTGATTATTTTCAACATATGAGTTAGTTACCTCAAAATCCATTATTAAATCCTAAGCTATCCATTGACGAATAGATGGTTTCATTGATCCCTTCTCCCTTCTAAACGACTGACAGATTCCAATTTATAACGTATGTGATTTTATCAAAAAACAACTAGTTTTGTCATTTAATAACCTACAACATAGACATGAAAAGGCTTCACCGAGTTGATAATTAAAAACATCGTTATTTTTAATTAAAGATTTCTTTGGAACCTCAAGCTTATCCCTAACTCTAAAGCGCTGTTTAAGCAGTAGCCCCTTGAAATAAGCCGAAACCAACAAAAAAATAGTCCCCTATCTCTAGATACTCATTGATAGACTTTATCGTGCCAAATTTCATTAAGTAACGTACTTTCTTTCAAAAAAACGTAAAAAACATTTATTAAGATGTTGGAATATGAGTAAAAAACGGATTTATAATCATACAAATTTTTTTGATTTTTGTGTACCTTAAAATCAAAAAATGGGACAATAATCAGATTTTTTCTGACTATTGTCCCACTCTCTTCATGGATATAATATATATTTAAATTTAAATTTATATTTATTTCAGGTAACTACTACTACCAAAAATACCATTGGAAATAATTATAATAATCATTGTTCTAATTGTTAATATATGCAATTGCACTCCCACTACCAAATTTGATATCTGGTAAAGATCGTTTATATAAATTAAGTTCTCGCAAAGTATCTTCTCTATTCGATAATGCCTGAAACGCATAGCGTGTTCGACCATTTTCAAATTTCTTCGATTCAGAATATTGAGAAGAAACTTTATATGCTGCAACAACCGCATTGTCTGCTCCGGTATTAACAGCTATAACATAGCGAATACGATGAATTTTGTCACGACCAATTGCCCAGTTACCTAGCGTACGAGATTTTAAATTAGTATCATCACGAAATCTGTCATCGATTGGATATTCTTGTGACTCATCTTTAGAAAGATTGAACGCATCTCTTACTTTTACTGCTAGAATCAACTCATTCGTCGCTATTTCATTTATAGACATCGGTTGAAACCCATATCGGTCTTCGATTTCTTCAACTGACATCGCCTTAGATCCATGTCCTTTTACTAAATTCGTTAACGAAAGTCCTTGGATCAATTGAGCATAATTGATCAATGCATTTTCGCTTGCATAAGCTTCACTCTCCGTTAAGCCATAGCTAAGTATATAGCTCGATATTTTCAGTTTCATCCCATTTATTTCTTGAATTGTTTTTATTTTTAATGTTCTAACTGTCTCATTTTCTTCAAGTAAATCTGATTTTCTTAGCATATTCAGTGCCGCTTGACGATGGGCAAAAATACGATTTCCTTTTCCTTTCCCAATATAAAAAGTCTGGTTGTTTCTAGGATCAACCAAACAATAGACATAGTAAGGATGTTTCTCGTCTTTTTGCAACTCGGCTAGAGTAGACGCAGAAAAATGGTTAAGTTCACTCACTTGTTATTCACCTATTTTTTCTATTTTTTTCTGTCAATAAAACCTAAAAATCTCATCACTTATGATACGGAGCACCCGCATTGATTCGAAAAGCACGGTAGATTTGTTCGACGAGGATCAAGCGCATGAGTTGGTGGGGGTAGGTCATTTTGCCAAATGAGATTTGGGCGTTGCTGCGTTTCATGACGGCTTCGCTTAAGCCGAGTGAGCCACCGATGACAAAAGTGATCTGGCTTTTCCCTTGGATTCCTAGTTGGTCGATTTCTTTGGCGAAAGCTTCACTGGTTGGATTTTTCCCTTCGATCGCTAGTGCGTAGACGTATTCTTGTTCTTTGATTTTGCTCAAGATCCGCTCGCCTTCTTTTTCTTTGACTTGGCGCATTTGAGCTTCACTCAAGTTCTCAGGTGCTTTTTCATCGGGGACTTCGATTCGTTCGATTTTAGCGTATGCTTGCAGCCTTTTGACGTATTCATTGATTCCTTGGATCAAGTATTTCTCTTTTAGTTTACCGACTGAAATGATTTTGATATTCAATTGCTTTACTCCTTCATTTTTCCTCTTCATTGTTCGTTGTTCGTATTTCCTTCTTTTCTATTATAACGAAATGTTTGCTAAAAGAAAAAGCGAGTTATTTTTTATTTATTTAAAGATTCCCACATAGTTATGCACATCATCCACAGGTTTATCCACAGAAAAGACGATAATTTTGGCTTATTTTATAAGTATTTCTTAAGCAAACGTATGTTTTGCACCGATTTATCCACGTTTTCCACATCTTGTGGATAAAAAAGGGTATTGTTTTTCTGCGAGTTTTCCGCTGATTTCTACACAGGATTTGTGGAAAACTTTTTTCTTGTTTTTTCATCTGAACGCAATGATTTTTCCTAAAGTTTTTCATAAAAAGTTCATAGTCTCCAAGTAGACTAATCTTAACAAATAAGTCTATACTTAGAGATAGAAGAAAATGATAAATGGAGGCAGATCACATGGAGAGAAAAGATGTGACACCAAAAATGAAAAAGAACAATGGAATCTGGCGTAAGCTGGGTCTAGGCTTAGTCGGTGGAATTATTGGGGGCTTGGTAACGGCTGGTATTTTTTATGCTGTCATGGGTTCTGGAAACGCAGCGTCAAATTCGGGTGGTCATCAAAATTCAGCGGGCGAAACTGTCGTTGAAAATGTCAAAGTCAATGTCGATTCAGATATTACGAATGCGGTAGATAAAGTCCAAGATGCGGTGGTATCTGTTATCAATCTTCAAAGCCAAAATCAAGGGACCAACGGCTTTGGGCAACTGTTTGGTCAACAACAACAAGAAAGTTCTGATGATAGCAATCTAGAGGCTTCTAGTGAAGGTAGTGGTGTCATCTACAAAAAAAGTGGTAATTCCGCTTATATCGTAACGAATAATCACGTAGTAGAAGGGCAACAAGGACTAGAAGTTTTATTAAAAGATGGAACAAAAGTCAAAGCTGAATTAGTCGGGACGGATGCTTATTCTGACTTAGCTGTTTTGAAAATCAGTGCAGATAAAGTGAACAAAGTTGCTTCATTTGGTGACTCTAATTCATTGAAAGTAGGTGAACCTGCGATTGCAATTGGTTCTCCTCTAGGTTCTGAATATGCCAACTCTGTGACTTCGGGGATTATCTCTTCATTGAATCGCCAAGTAACCAGCACGAACGAGTCAAATCAAACGGTCAATATCAATGCGATCCAAACAGATGCTGCGATTAATCCTGGTAATTCTGGTGGTCCATTAGTTAATATTGAAGGTCAAGTGATCGGGATCAATTCAAGTAAAATTGCAAGTACTTCTGCTTCTTCATCAGGTGTAAGCGTGGAAGGAATGGGCTTTGCGATCCCAAGTAACGATGTAGTAAATATTATCAACCAACTTGAAAAAGATGGAAAAGTAACCCGTCCTGCTCTAGGGATCACAATGGTTGACCTTTCAGCCGTTTCAACCCAACAACAAGAACAAATCTTGAAAATTCCTGAGTCTGTGACAAATGGTGTGATTGTTACCAGCGTTCAACCGGCGACACCTGCAGAAAAAGCTGGCTTGAAACAATATGATGTCATTACAAAAATCGATGATACTGATGTTTCTTCTGGTGTAGAATTACAATCTGTCTTGTATCAGAAAAAAGTCGGCGATTCAGTGAAGGTCACTTACTATCGCGGAAAAGAAAAGAAAACAACAACAATTCAATTAACAATTGATCAATCCGCATTAAAACAAAGCCAATCAGAGAACTCTGGTAACTAATAACTAATTTCCTATACAAAAATAGCACGGTTGCTCGGCAACTGTGCTGTTTTTTGCTTATTTTGGAAATGCTTCGCCAATCACTGCATCTTCTGGTAAAACAAGGATCCCTTTTTCTTTCGGTGCATCTGGTAATTGTAATTCTTTTGCCGAACAAATCATTCCGTGACTTTCAACCCCACGTAATGTTCCTGGCCAAATCATCATTCCATCAGGCATCATAGCTCCTGGTTTGGCAACAACGACTTTTTGTCCTGCTTCAATGTTCGGAGCGCCACAAACGATTTGTAAGACTTCCTCTTTACCTACTTGTGTTTCAGTGATCGATAAGTGATCAGAATCAGGATGTGGTACGCAAGTTTTGACGTAGCCAACAACGATTTTTGGTTCATTTTCTTCTGTTAACGTTTCTTCAAAACCAGCTTCTTTGATCAAGCGGTTCAACTGTGCAATTTGTTCTTCTGTTAGTTTGACCTGTCCGTTACCTTCGATCGTAAGATGGTCGGAGATATGGAAAAAATTCCAGCCAACGATTTGTCCTGTTTCATCTTTGATTTGAGCAACATTCCATTTACGGATGACCGTATTTTCGGTTCCATTGTCATTTGAGACGATGACCATCAAGGTATCTCCCACGTGCGCTTTATTATAAGCAAAAATCATGTTTTTTCCTCCATTATCCTTTGCTGACATTTATCTTAACAAAAAAAAAGTTTTTGTGCATGCTTTTTTTCATTCTTCAAAAAAAGTGCGAACAACTATTTTCTTAGTTATGGAATCGCAAGAATTTTCAATAGCAACGAGCCTGTGAAAGATATCTTGCCCTTCACTCTAAAAACGAGTAAACAGCATGCAAAAAGTCACTCTATCAGAAAATTTGCCGGAGAATCCCAAAAATAGGAGGAACTATTTTCGGATTCTCCGGCTTATTTCTTAGAGCTAGGCATTTCACTATCTCTTAGTTAACGTATTTAATTGTCGGTGTTGTTCTCCACTTCATCAGAGACAATCAAGACATCACATGGTGCTCGGCGGATGACATAGCTGGAAACACTACCTGTCATAAATCGTTCAACCGCATTTAATCCTGATTGACCGACCATGATCAAATCGATCGCATATTTTTTTGGTAAGTTGACTGCCATTGATTCTCTAACAGAACCATAAGCAACGATTCCTTCGATTTTTTGATAGTCAACTGTTTTTCCATAAGCTTTGCAGTCTTCGATCATTTGTTTCGCTGCTTCTGTTTGTTGGTCAACTAGCGTTTGATCTATTGGGACATAGCCCATGAAATTATAAAATTGTTGGTCGATCACATTTGCTACATAGACGGTTCCGTCGTTTCTTCGAGCAACCTCAACTGCTTTTTTAAAGGCAGAAAGTGCTTGCTCACTTCCATCGATCCCGACCAAAATATTTTTATATTCTTGTTCCATCCTGATCCCTCCTAACAAATATCCAGATGTTAGCCGTTCGTCACACGATTTAAAAAATCCTCGATTTCTTGTTTTGTTTTCCGATCTTTATTCACTAGACGACCTAATTCTTTACCGTCTTTGATCACTACAAAACTTGGGATTCCAAAAATGTTCCACTCAGCGGCTACATCTATGTATTTGTCACGATCGACTTCAATAAAACGCCATGCGGCAAAATCATTTTCAATTTCTGGCATTTGAGGCTTGATAAAGCGACAATCGCCACACCAATCTGCGGTAAAGAAAAAGACACTGTTCCCTTTTTCAACGTAACCTGCTAATTCTTCTAAGTTTTCTGGAATAATCATTGCTGTCCCTCTTTTCTTCTTATATTTAAATTATACACCTTTCTTTAAAAGTCACCAACTCCTAACCAGTCCTCACTTTTGTATTCAAAAAATTCAGGTGCTTCAACCAAAAAAACGATTCACCGATTTCCCCCGTATTTACTGACTGACGACAAAACAAGAAGACCTAAAAAGGAAGCCCAATAATAGGACTTCCTCTATTTCTGAACTTCTTAACTATTTATACTATCCTTCGCTTATCTCTGTTCCACGATCCATGGTTCTCGTTTCACTTCGTTTAAAGGATATATTCTTATTTTCCGTAAACGATCGTATTGACAGTCGATTTGTCTAATCCTTTTAATGTTTGGATCAACATCTCTCTTGCTGCTTCAAAGTCACGAATGCTAAACATTGTTTGATGTGTATGAATGTAGCGTCCTACGACTCCGATCACCGTACTTGGGATTCCTTCGTTTTGTGTATGTGCCGCACCTGCATCTGTGCCGCCTTTTGAGACAAAGTATTGGTAAGGAATGTTGTTTGTTTCAGCCACGTCTAATAAGTATTCACGCAAGCGTGGTAACATGATCAATCCTGGGTCTTGGATACGCATCAACGTTCCTTCACCGAGATGTCCGAATGTCCCTTTTTTCGTTACCGTATCGTCTGCTGCTGAGCAATCGACTGCAAAGAATAAATCAGGTTTGAATTTGTTGACAGAAGCTTTTGATCCACGTAAGCCAACTTCTTCTTGCACGTTTGCTCCTGCGATCAATGTATGACCAAGTTTTTCATTTTGCAGCGCTTCTAACGCTTCTAAAACCATTGTACAACCATAGCGGTTATCCCATGATTTACTGATGATATTTTTGCCATTAGCCGTTTTGATGGTTTCAGCGAATGGTACGATCGTATCGCCTGGCAATACGCCAAAGCTCATTGCTTCTTCACGTGATTCAAAACCAGCATCAAATAAGATATCTGTCACTTCCACTGATTTTTGACCGCTTGTTCCACGTAATAAATGTGGTGGAACAGAAGAAGAAATACATGGGTAATTTTTGCCAGAAGAAGTCTTCAATGTGTAGCGTTGAGCAGAAACCACATACGGATTCCAGCCACCTAAAGGTACAACTTTGAATAAACCGTTGTCCTGGATTTGGGTTAGCATAAATCCTACTTCATCCATATGAGCCGCAACCATCACACGTGGGGCATCTGCCTCTTCATGTTGGCGTAAGCCAAAGATTCCACCTAAACCATCTAGTTGTAATTCGTCCACTAAGGGTTCCATGTGCGCTTCCATATACGCACGAATGTCTTGTTCAAAACCACTTGTTCCTTGAAGTTCTGTTAACTCTTTGATTCGTTGAAATGTTTTTTCATCCATAATAAAGTTCGCCTAAGATTCAGACTATGCTCCTCTCAAATTTATAGTTGACTGACTAATTTGTATTGCTCTTAGTCAATCACTCACATTTATTATAGCTTATTTTAATTGATAGCGGTTATTTATTTCTAAGAAAAACACAGAGTATGGTAGAATAAATGAAGATAATCTTTTTGGACAAAGAAGGAGGTAAGACGTATGTATTCTGAAGAATGTGAGTCAAATAATTTTAAAAACGGTCTTGCTATAGGTATCGGACTTGGTTTAATCAGTGGCATCACTTCAATGGTTTTGTATCAACGTAAGAAAACGTTATCAGCCGATCAAGTCTTAGAACAAGTCAAAGAATCATTCTTAAAAGAAGGCTCCATCGAGGGGTCTTGGATCTCATTTGAAAAAGAACCGACTAGAAAATTTGCGATCCATTCCAAAGCTTATCGTGGAGGGATTTCTCGCCTAGAAGATGGCGAAATCATTTGCTACGAATTTTTAGCGGATGCGTATACCGGCACCGTGTTAGAGATTTCAAGAAAAAAGAATGAATTGATTTAATAAAGCGAAGCCTCAGCCATCACCATTAACATAAAAATAGTGGTTTTATACGGGGCTTTTTACAATAGAAACAAAAAGAAGTGAAAATTCTCTCTAGGTACTAGCATTTAAGAATTTGATACAGTATTCTTAATAGAGATTTTGTTTTCTATGATTTAAGGAGAGTGAAAAATGGAACAACAAGAGAAAATTGCTGTTCTGATTCCTTGTTATAATGAAGAAGCGACGATTTCAACAGTCATTGCAGACTTTAGACGAGAATTACCGGAAGCAGAGATTTACGTATATGACAACAATTCGACTGATACCACCTATGAACTTGCCGTGGCGTGTGGGGCAATCGTCAAAAAAGAACCAAGACAAGGGAAAGGAAATGTCATTCGGCAAATGTTTTTTGATATTGATGCAGATTACTATCTCATGGTGGATGGTGATGATACCTATCCTGCCGAAGCGGTGCATGGATTACTGGATAAACTTCGCTCAGGTGAAGCGGATATGGTAATTGGAGACCGACTTTCAAATGGGACTTACTTTGACGAAAACAAACGTCCGTTTCATGATTTTGGGAATAATTTAGTAAAAAACACAATCACACGATTATATAAAACAAAAATACGAGACGTCATGACAGGCTATCGAGGATTTAATCGTATTTTTGTCAAAAGTTTCCCGATCATGAGTTCCGGATTCCAAATCGAAACTGAGCTGACGATCCATGCCTTAGACAAAAAATTTAAATTGGTCGAATTGCCGATCGATTACCGAGACCGTCCAGAAGGCAGTGAATCGAAACTGAATACATTTTCTGATGGATTTAAAGTGATCATGATGATCGTTAAAATGTGGAAAGACTACAAACCATTGATGTTTTTTGGCATCTGGACCTTTTTCTTTTTTGTATTCGGCTTATTTGCCGGTGTTCCAGTGATCCGAGAGTATATGCTGACTCACTTTATCACACGGGTACCTTCTGCTATTTTAAGTACCGGATTGATGATCCTTGCCTTACTTTCATTAGTTACTGGGTTGATTTTAGATACTGTTGTAACGAATGCCAAAAAAGAATATGAACTAAATCTCTATCATGTCTATCATGAATGTCGAAAGCAAGAACAACAGAAATAACGTAGAAATAACCAAAGAAACTAGCTGGGAAGAATCTAGCTTCTTTGGTTATTTTTTTGCTTTTTGATACGCTAGTTATTTAGCTGTCCGAATCGTCACAAACTTCGCTACTACATATTCTTCCACACCGTAAGTTCCATTTTCCCGACCAAAGCCTGAATGCTTGACCCCTCCAAATGGCGTAGCTGAATTTGAAATAGCTGTATCATTGACACCGACCATCCCATATTGGAGTTTCTGGCTAACATTCGCGATCGTGTGGATATTCGTTGAGAAGAAGTAAGAAGCTAACCCAAAGATGGTATCATTGGCATCTTTGATCACTTCCTCTTCTTCCTTAAAAGCAATCAACGGAATCACTGGTCCAAAGGTTTCTTGATAAAAGATGTCCATTTCCTTCGTGACACCATCCAAAACAGTGGGTTCAAAGAAATAGCCATGCGCATACTCGCCTTCTGTCAGTCGTTGCCCACCTGCTAAAATCTTGGCTCCTTTATCTACGGCATCTTTGATTTGTTCTTCTACCTTTTCCACACCTTCTTGATTAATCAAAGGACCTGTCGTTGGATCATCTAAGCCATTACCAACGGATACTTGTTTGATTTTTTCGACGATCAATTTCGTAGCTTCTTCTTTGATTGCTTCATGAAGAAAAATTCGATTAGGCGACGTACATACTTGTCCGTTATTGATGAATTTTGTTTTGATCAATTGATCCGTTGCTAATTCTAAATCTGCATCTGGAAAAATAATCAACGGCGCATGTCCGCCTAGTTCCATGGAAACTTTTTTCAACGTTGATGCTGCTTGTTTATTTAAGATTTGACCTACTTCTGTCGAACCAGTGAAAGTGATTTTTTGCACGTCTTCTGATTCGGTTAGAATTTTACCGATCGTTGAGGAGTCTCCAGTCACGATATTGACGACTCCTGGAGGAAAGCCAGCTTGATCAAAAAGCTCCATTAACGCCAATGCAGAAAGCGGTGTCGCTTTTGCTGGTTTTAAGATAACCGTGCAGCCAGCCGCGATTGCTGGAGATATCTTACGGATAATCATATTGGATGGAAAGTTCCAAGGAGTGATTGCACCTACTACTCCAACTGGTTCTTTGCGTACTTGCCATTCATTGGTTGCCGGAGAAGGAATGATCTCGCCTAAGATCCTTTGACCTTCGGCAGCATTCCACCGTAAATTTTCAACGTTCGTGTTGATTTCTGAAGCAGCTTGCTTGAGTGGCTTTCCTTGTTCCATCGTCATGATCGTAGCTAAACGTTCACTGTCTTCTTCCACTAGGTCTGCCATCTTGTTCATTAATTTTGCTCGTTGAGCAGGAGAAGTTTTTGACCACTCTTCAAATGCTTTCTTAGCGGCTTTGATTGCTTCGTGGGTTTCACTTTCTCCACCTTTTTGAACATTCGCTAAGGTTTCACCTGTTGCAGGGTTGATCACCTCGAAGGTACCTTCTGTTCCTGTCTGCCATTTGCCATTGATATAAAGACGAGTTTCGACTTTTGGTAAATCTCTTTTTGCCATGTGTCTCTTTCCTCCTTCTTATTCGGTACAAATCTACCCTAACACGGTTAAATTTAAAGCTCAAAGCATACGCATCAGATGACTTTCCTGCTTTCTGCTTTTAGCTGATCCCTGAATCTACTGCAGGTGTCATCATAGCTGATCCTCTTTGATTCGCTGCTCCTATCGATTCAGTTAAGCTCGGGATAGTTCCAAATTTCGCCTATCCAAAACCATTATATTTTCCACACTTTTAGTGATTTTATTCGAAAATATTATAAGATAATAAAATACTTTATGTTGGAGTGAAAATGTGTGAACAAAGACAGATATAAACAATTGAAACAAGCAGAATTAGGTGCAATCATCAGTATTGTCGCTTATATCGTAGTCTCGATACTGAAGTTGACTATCGGGAATCTCGCAAATTCTGAAGCGTTAAGAGCCGATGGCTTAAACAATTTTACGGATATCCTAGCTTCGGTTGCTGTATTGATTGGTTTGAGAATCTCACGCAAACCTGCAGACACTGAACATCGCTATGGTCACTGGAAAGCCGAAAATATTGCGAGTTTAATCACTTCGTTTATTATGTTATTGGTTGGTCTGGAAGTCTTGTACTCTTCGATTCTCTCGATTACTGACAAAAAAATGGAATCACCCGATATGACCGCAGCCATTGTTGGGATTGTCTCAGCGCTGATCATGTACGGGGTTTATCTCTTTAATAAAAAACTAGCCACAAAAGTCAACAGTCCTGGTTTACTAGCTGCTGCGAAAGACAATCTTAGTGACGCGTGGACAAGTATCGGTACAGCCGTGGCAGTGTTTGCAGCCTCCTTCAATTTGGGTTGGTTGGACAGTGCCGCTGCAATCGTCGTGGGTTTATTGATTTTAAAAACAGCGGTTGATATCTTTAGAGAAAGCTCCTTTTCTTTATCTGATGGCTTTGACCAACAAAAATTAGAGCGCTACAAACAAGCAGTCAATAACATCCCGGAAGTCCAAAGCGTGAAGAGTATCAAAGGGCGTACTTATGGTTCAAATACCTATGTAGATATCACTGTTACCATGGACCCTAATTTGACTGTCAAAGAAAGTCATGATATTTCTGATTTGATCGAACACACTTTATTTGAACAATTCCAAGTCCACGAAACAGATGTACATGTCGAGCCCGTGGAGAAATCTTGAATAGCTGATAAAAAATGAAAAAAGAATCATTCGCCTTTTTTGAAAAGCGAGTGATTCTTCTTTTTTAGCTTTCTACTAAATCATCTTCCATATCAAATTCTAGTTGTTTGGCAGCATTCAGCTGGTCACTATAATAACTCGCTAGTTCTTCCGCTGATTGTGGGGTCAAATCTTCAAATGAGAAAGTGGTGTAAGCTTCCTGTGTTTCTCGACACACTGAAGTAATCTGCAACCCTTGTTGTTGATCAACAAACATATAGTTTTCTCCCGGAATGAATGATTCCCCACCAGTTCTGATCCGAAAGCCATTAAAACTCATTTGATACATCTCAAAGATTTTCGAATCATAGGATAACTGACGATTGACTGTAATACTTAATGCTTCACTGTCACTTTCGATATCTCGGTTTTTACCGATCGTGATGGCATAAAACAAGCCATAAAGATTATAGACTGACCATACTAACGTAACAATATAACCAAATTCATAGCCTTCCCCACGAATCAATCGGTAAAGAGCAATGATACAAGCAAAAAGAATCCAGCAAAAAAGGACGATATGCGGGAACACCGTACGCCAATCAAATGCGTTACTCCCGACAATTTCTTTTTTCGTTACGTTGAATTTCTTTTGTGGTTTGAAAAATTCTTTTAATAATGCTCCTGTGTGGATCGGTGCCACAAAGCAATCATAAATGTGAGAACTCGTCAGATTTCTTATTTTAGGCACGTATAACCTAAAGGATAAGGTGATCATAACAAACGGTGGTAAAAAGAATAGTAACAATTGATGGTTGTTACTTCTTACAATAAAAATATCAAAAACCATAAACAGCGTAGGAGCTAATAAAAAAATAATTTTTTGGAAAGAAGTAAACCAATACAAATAAGAGTTGTAATAACATAATTTTTGCATCAATGACAACCCTTTTAACTTTCGTGGCTTGAAGTGGTCAAAAATCTGCTTCGTACCTTGTGCCCAACGCGAGCGTTGAGAAGCTAGTTCTTTCGCTGTATAAGGGGTAATTCCCAATGCATAAGCCTTGTTGATAAAGAGGGTCTCGTAACCGGCATTTTGTAACAACATCCCTGTCGCCATGTCTTCTGTAATACTATTCGTTGGAACCCCACCGATTTCTTCTAAAGCACTTCTTCTAATAATTGCATTTGTCCCGATATGGATCAGGGCATTTTCTCGAGAAAGAGCTGGCTCCAAAAAGCGCATAAATAATTCTTGCTCATTATAAAAGGAATTTCTTAAAAGCTGAAATGGATCTTTATTATAGAAGGTTTGAGGATATTGAACGAGTGCCATTTTAGGATTTTTGAAATAATTAACGGCTTCAAAAATGATATTTTTTTTGACAATAAAATCTGCATCCAATAGTAGTACGAGGTCACTAGTCGTTTGTGAGAGTGCATAGTTGATGTTGCCAGCTTTCGCATGCTCATTGCCCTCTCGTGATAGATAACCGATGGAAAAACGTTCTGCCATCTCTTTTAATTCCTCACGATGACCGTCATCGCAAATATATATTTTTTTATTGGGATATCGTAACGCTTTGACAGCCAAAGCCGTGGCGATCACTAATTTACTATTTTCGTTATACGTACAAATAAACGCCGCAACACTTGGTTGAAAACTCTCGTCATAGGCCTCATAGAGATGTTCATTTGACAATTTATTCGAAAATAGGTAAATAAAAAAACCGTAGACAAATAACCCGATAAATTCTGCAATGTAAAGAATGATCCCAAATATTAAAGAAACAGAACTATCTATTGGTATAGTATAAAACAAGCGCCATATCAAATAAACAACTAAAAAAGTAATCGTGATCTTTGAAAAAAGTTGTTTGACAAAATCATATTTTTTTGCCAACAAATACAACAATGTAATTATTAAAAACAACCCCGTCAGATAGTACAATTCCACATTATCTCCTCCTTTATGTTTATATTAAACATTATAATGGTTATTATAAAAAACAGTTAGTAAACGGTTTCTCTGAATCATTTAGCTGTTTTTTTAAGATCATTTAGTTATGCACCAAAAAAAACTGTAGTAAAAGACGACTTTCGTCTTCTGCTACAGTCACTTGTTTGCTAGTCCTTTTCAGTTGCATCATTCACTTTTTCGTTCTGGACTTTTCCATGTGCCGCTTCCGTATCCTAAAATCGTTTTGATTGCTGGGATAAAGGTTGTCATGATGGTGATCGCATTGACCATCCAGAATAACAACATATACAATGGGGCAAATAACATATATTTCAATTTTCTTCCTTGATCGTCTACCACCAAAGATGCAATCAGTTGAAGGATGCCTGAGATCATTTCGAAGCAAACAAACAGAAAACTGATCGTCAATGTCCGATAGATTTGTTCAAAATTTCCTTGATAAAGATAAACGCCCATTAAAATAATAAAAACGAAAAATGAAATACAAAAGAACAACGACCAAATAATACTAAAAGTTTGATCAATAAACATGAACGTCCTGCCGATATTTTCAAAAGGATGGACGAGGACTTTTTTAAAATTCGTCAACCAGACTTCCGTCCCCCCTTTTGCCCAACGTTTTCTCTGACGATAAAGCATCGGCAAACTTACTGGAACTTCCATAAAAAATATGATGGTTGGCGCAAACACCGAGATCCAGCCATTCAACTGATGATCCCACGCAATACTGATATCTTCTGTTGCCCGATCTTGACGAAAGCCGCCAACATCGATCAATGCATCTTTTCGATACATGGTATTTGCCCCACTGTACGCATAAAGACCGCCAAGTACACCTGCTTGTGTTCGTTTGATGATCCCTACGATGCTCGAAAATTCAACAGTCTGGGATTTTCCAAGTAAAGACGTACGATTTTTCACGTCCATATTGGCAGTAACAGCAGAGATATTTCTACCACCAGGGCGAATAAAGTAATTCACATAATTTGACAAAGCATCTGGTTCAGGTACCGTATCCGCATCATTGCTTAAGATCAACCGACCTTTGGCAAAAGCCATCCCAATATCAAATGCGTGAGCTTTCCCTTTATTTTTATCAATGCGGATCACTCGTAATTTGGGGTATTTTTTTTGTAAACGAGCTAATATTGCCGGGGTTTCGTCCGTTGAACCATCATCTGTCACTAACACTTCATAATTCCCATAATTGATTTTTGTCATTAAATAATCGATTGTGTCTTCAATCACCACTTCTTCATTGTGGGCCGGTACCATGATCGTGATAAATGGTTCGACCTCTGTCGGAATCTCCGCCCAATCAATGTGCTTATATTTAAATAAAAACGAATAGCATAATACCCCAATAAACCATGCAAAACTGCCAAGGATTGGATAAGAAACAAGGATAAAATAAATGATCATAGCTACAAAATCCAGTAGTTCATTACCTGTATGAATGACTCTGACCATTAGAGTTCGACCCCCTCGTTTTTATAGAGGTTTTCGATCAAATCTTTTTCAAGATTTTGCTCTTCTGATACTACGTAATAGCAAACCGCTTCACGCTCTTCCTTAGGTCCAAAGCGCATGCTGAATTCCGTTTCTAAAATATCTCGACGCTTTTCTAATTTTTCTTCATCATACATTTTTTCACTTCTTAACATCGTTTGGTAACGACGATTGTTCCAGCGAGTCATGAATAAGAATAAAAGAACAAAACCTAAAAAAGCAATCGCTAAAAATAGCAACAAAAAAGAAAACGTTTTTCGTTCTTCCGGAAACGAATGCCATTGCAATCCTCTCCCTTTCATTGAAGCCCGAAACGAAATAGTTACCCAGATAAATGGAAAAATCACGCCACACCATCCTAGAATCGCAGCAATCCATTGCTTGATTTTTAACCGTCGATTTCCTTTGGCAAAAAACTTATCCTTAATCAAAAGAGTTGCAACTTCTTCACGTTTTATTCGATTATTCATTTTTCTCCCACCTTTAAAAAATAAATTCTGTCCCCTTTAAATAAAAACCCTTACATTTCTTGATGACAACATACATCATTTCTACCAAATTCCCATCGAAACAACCAACTATACTTTTCTCACCATACTTTCATAGTAGCTTGTTTTCTTAAATATGTAAGAAATTTACTCTAGTCGTTAAGATTTTCTTAATAAATTAAAATAACTATTTTAAAAAATGATGGTAAAAAAACAAGCTATCTCAATGGCTTTCATTGGAGATAACTTGTTCTTTTCTCTATTGATCTGTTACCAAAGAAATAACGACAGTTTTCATTGCTCGAGATATAGCCGTGTACATTTGCCTTCTTTCACGTGGGGTATTCGGTTCAGCTGTTAGATAAATCAGTACGTGATCAAATTCGAGTCCTTTAGAAAGACTCAATGGGCGTACTTGGATGTTCAGCTGGTTGTTCCGCTCTACTTTTTGTTGTATCATTGCGGCTTGCTGTTCTTCCAATGTAATGACTGTTAATTGTTCACCCGTGTGCTGTTGTCGTTCATTGACCTGACTGAGCCACTGATCGAAAGTCGCTGCAGTCACAAATTCCGGCTCTTCCCCATAAGGACGAACGGGAACAATATCGATCTTTTCTTTTTCCCCTGAATATTGGGTAAAGAGAGTCGTGATTGCCCCGCTTGAACGATAACTATTCAATAAATCATATCTCGTCACAGATCGTCCAGCCGTTGAAAAATAGCTTTCAATTGCTTCAAAAGAAGTCGTGGAATTAAAAATCCCCTGATTTTCATCTCCTACGAGTGTAAAGCGAGCGTTGGGGAAGATGTTTAACAAGAGCAAAAGTTGCGCACTTGTATAGTCTTGCACCTCATCGATCAACACGAACTTTTTGACTTGGGTGATTTTTTCGATCAGCAGATGGCGCACATGTAAACGTGCGACGGCTTCATCTAATGTACAAGGAGTTGTTCGCTGATACTTATTCCCAGTGTAACTTTGATAAATCTCCTCAAATAAAAATTGTTCATCGACCCACGCCATCTGTTTGATTTGTTTCGTTACTGTTCGATATTTTCTTTGAAGCAATTGTTTGCCATAACTGACTAATTTCTCTGGTGATTCATCGGTGATCAACTGTTGGAAATACTTTTGTTGCATCTCTTCTGGTAAGGATAATAATTGATCTTTAATGGCGTCACTACCTGCTTGTTTCAGCAATTGCTTTTCCCAGTAGCGCAACAGTCGGTCTTTAGTCGCTTGAAGTTTTTCTCTTAGATTCGGGTAATCGGGCGTGCTATCATAGATTTTTTTGATCACTTCTTTTGAGATCACGATTTTTTCCTTCTTTTTGATGGCTAAAAAGAAATCAGCCTGTTCAGTAAACAAGGAAGTCGCTTGCTCGATCTGCTTCATAAATGCCTGACTTCTGAGAACTGCTGTCTGGTCATCCACATCCGTCTGCGTAATCCGTTGAAAATAAGCTTTTTCTGACTCAACATTCCCTAAAAAAAGTTGATCCACCAACTGAATCATCGTGACATTCAACGGATTTTTTTCACCTAACGAAGGTAATACCTTACCGATATAATCAATAAATTGATGGTTCGGTGACAAAATCAGCAAATCATCCGCAGAAAGTTGGTTTCGGTATTGATAAAGCAAATAAGCAATTCGTTGCATGATCGTTGAGGTTTTCCCACTGCCTGCCACGCCATTGACTAAGATATTTTGGCTTGTAGTGTCTCGGATGATCGTATTTTGTTCGGATTGGATCGTAGCCGTGATTGCCTTCATCTCTGACGTCTCACTTTGTTCTAAAGCATCAAGTAAGACATCGTCTTGGATTGCTACCGAGGTGTCAAAAAAGTGGAGCAATTGATCTTTTTTGATGATAAATTGACGTCGCTCATGGATCATTACCTCGATTTGGTTTTGATTCACTAAATAAGAAGACTGACCTAAATCATTGTTATAGAAAAGAGAAGCAATCGGCGAACGCCAATCATAAACCAAGGTTTCATCCTCATCATTAGTAAAGTTAGCCGTCCCAATATAAAAAGCTTCGTGACTGTTTTTTCCCTGTGCTTCTTCCTCTAAAAAATCAATTTCGATCTTCCCAAAATAGGGACTCATCAATAGCCGTTCGATTTTTTTCAAAGTCTCATTAGCTGATTGGATCTTGAGATTCAATTGATCGATTTCACGATTTTTCATCTCAATCAGTGAATACGTATCAAGATTGTCTAAATAACTATCAAAATTGATCCGAATATCTTCGGACATCATTTGTAACGAATCCCGTCCGTACGCACTGGTTTCTTGTAATAGTTGCTGATACTCTTCCTGCTTTTCTAGTAATTGCCGATAAACTGACGCTAGATAGGCTTCTTCTAAATTTCGTGTGTTGACCATACACATTCTCCTTTGATTCGAAGTAGTAGAACTAACCAGTCTAGCGCCATTTTACTAAAAATGCAAGGCAAAGCTCTATTTTTTTGGATAAATCAAGTCTTCTGGACGAACAGCGTGATACAAAGCAAAGGCGCCATCGAGATTTTGGACATGAAAGCCTGCTTGTTTCAAGATACGTTCTGCTAAGTAACTACGCAGTCCACTATGACAGCTGACAATGTATTCTTTCTCATGGTCTAATTCCGCCAATCGACAGCGTAAATCATTTAAAGGAATATTCAGCGCATCTTTAAAAGCACCGTTTTGCAACTCGCCTTCATTACGAACATCGAGTAAGATTTTTCCTTGTGCAAGTGCTTCTGGCAATTCATGCCATTGGATAGTCTCGCTTAGCCCTTCTGCAACATTCATGGCCACATATCCCAACATGTTCACTGGATCTTTCGCAGAACCAAAAGGTGGCGCATAGGTAAATTCTAATTCCGGTAAATCAAAAATCGTTAGTTGTCCTTTGATGGCTGTGGCTAAACTATCGATTCGTTTATCAACACCTTTGGCACCGACTCCTTGTGCGCCATAGATTTCACCTGTCTTAGGATGAAAGATCAGTTTTAACAAAATATCTGTAGCTTCAGGATAGTAACTAGCATGGTCTTTCCCAGAAACATGGACTACTGAGAAAGGTAAGTTGGCTTGTTGGGCCATTCTTTCTGTTAATCCAGTAGAAGCGGCAGCAAGGTCAAAGACCCGCACAATTGACGTACCAAGACTTCCTCGATTGTTACGAACGATTCCCGCTATATTATCTGCTGCTTGGCGTCCTTGACGGTTAGCAGGAGAAGCGAGAGAAATCAACGCATCGGCACCTGTAATTTGTTGTTTGACAACGATGGCATCTCCCACCGCATAGATGGAAGGATCACTTGTTTGGTAGTGTTCATTGACTACGATCCCCCCACGCAGCCCTGTTTCAAGTCCAGCCATTTTTGCCAATGTACTGTCTGGCTGAACGCCTACTGAGAGGATCGTTAAATCAGAATCGATCGTTGTGCCATCATCTAATCGTAACTGCTTGCCACCATGTTCAAAAGCAGTGACAGAACGTTTTGTTTGGACATGGACGCCTTGTTTAATGAGTTCATTTTGGATATGCACCGCCATTTCTTCATCTAAAGAAGGCAGGACATGTGGTGCCAGTTCTACAATTGAAACTGTCAGTCCACGTTTTTTTAAATTCTCTGCCATTTCCAATCCGATAAAGCCTGCCCCTACTACGACAGCTTTTTTGGGTTGTTCTTCAAGAGCAGTCATTACCAAATCAATATCCGGTACATTTCTAACGGTATAAACATTTTTGGCTTCTGCTAATCCTGAAATAGCTGGTCTGACTGGTTTTGCCCCTGGGGAAAGAAGCAACACATCATAACTTTCCTGCCATTTTTTCCCATCAGATAAAACTTCAACTTTCTTTTCATCTGGAAAAACGGCTGTGACTTCATGATTGGGACGCACATCTAATTGAAAACGAGCAGCCAATGATTCTGGTGTTTGTACCAAAAGATTCTCTCTCTCGCTGATCTCACCAGAGAGATAATAAGGTAACCCGCAATTGGCAAATGAGACATACGGTCCTTTTTCAAACACGACGATTTCAGCATCTTCTTTTAAACGACGTAATCTAGTGGCAGCAGACATCCCCCCTGCTACCCCGCCGACAATAACAATTTTCATTTATTTCCCTCCTACTGTTGGTTCAAACCATTGATTCATTCCACCACGTACATTGATAACATCATACCCCATTTTCTTCAACTCTTTCGTAGCTTGTTTGCTCCGCATTCCCGATTGACAGATGACATAGACAGGCGCTTCTTGTTTTCCTTTGAAACTTAGAATACGTTGAAGTGGAATATTTTTCGCTTGTCTGATATGCCCCCCTTGGTATTCCGCTGGTGTTCTTACATCGAGCAACTGAATAGAACCATTCAATTTTTCTTTTAATTCCGCTGTTGAGATTGATTTGACTGTTTGAAATAGTGACATCTTGATTTCCACCTTTTTTATTTTTGTAAATACCTTATGGGGTATATTCAACACAAAAAAGAGAGAATTGTCAACTATTCAAATTCTGACTTTTTTAAATCGTCATAATTATTTACAAAATATACCTACATAGGGTATCATCTCACTAGAAGCATAAAGGAGGTTTTCAAATGGAAATCAATGACAAGAACATCATCAATCGACTAAAACGAACAGAAGGACAAATTCGCGGCATCCAAAAGATGATTGAAGAAGAGAAAGACTGTATGGCAATTATCACACAATTAAGCGCCGTTCGTTCTAGCATTGATCGTGTCATGGGAATGATCGTGGCAGAAAACTTAAAAGACTGTTTGGAGCATCCAGAAAACAGCGCAGAAGAGCAAGCCAAAAAAATGGAACAAGCAATCAACTTGATCATCAAAAAATAAGGAGAGACTCAAATGAAAGTTGTTTTTCATATCGATGAAACGAGAAAGTGGCATGAAACGATGAATAACGTCAAGAACCTATTGAAAATCGCTCCTGAAACAACGATTGTGGTTAGTGTCAACGGTGAAGGCATCACCGGCTACCTTGATCCAGCAAATGAAGAATTTCTTGCTTTAGGGGTTACCTTCCACGCTTGTGCTAATGCGCTACGTGGCAATCACATCAGTACAGAATCCTTGCCTGAAAAAGTCATCGTGGTACCAGCTGGTATTTTAGACCTCATTGAATTACAAGAAAAAGGCTATGCTTATATCAAACCTTAAGACTACTAGCTTCGAGAGTTAAGCAAGGTTCTCCTATGGAAAATAAAACAATGAGCGGAAATCCATCCCCTCATCAAGTAAAAGAACTCAAACCACTTCCTTGGCTTGAGTTCTTTTATTTGAGATATCACTCTCTTAATTCAATAGTTTATGATATTCACGGATATATAAAATGAAGGATTGAAGCAAGCTATAAGTGATCAATCCAAAGATCCAATTGACCCAGATCGCAGGAAGTTCGGGAAACAACAGTAAAAGCACCATGCCTGCGTAAATGACCGCAGTTGCTAATTTCCCATACCATTTTGCCCCATCTAATTTCACATTTTTTCTCAATCCAATGATACCAGCAAAAAACATGAACCCTTCTTTGATCAGAAATAAACCGAATATCCACCAAATCATCGGTCGATACCAAGCCATGGAAAGGATCAAGACCAGTTGCGTCAACTTGTCTGCCACTGGATCTAATAATTTCCCCAATTCCGTGATTTGGTTGAACTTACGAGCAATAAATCCATCTAAAAAGTCAGTGATTCCTGATACAGCAATCAAGATACCGGCAAGCATAAACGATTGCTCTAAAACAAAGTAAAAATAAAACGGCAAAAGAATCACACGAAAAATTGATAAGAGATTAGGGATCGTTCCTATTTCTTTTCGCCAATTCGAAGTCAGTTTCATACATGACATCTCCCTAAATAAACTTTGTTCCATTTTAACCTAAATCGGTACAAGTGCCAATTTTTTCCCGTTGTCTAAAGTCATGAGTAACTCTCCAATTTAGCTATTCACATACTTGGATCGTAAAAACTACTGGAACGACTGTCAAAAAAAGACGAGAGCTATTGGCTATTCCTCTTTAAAACAATGTCTTCATTTAACCCCTAGTCTCTTTTTTCTCGTCGTTCTTTAGCTTCTTTGGCTAATTTTTTATGCGCTTTTTTCGATCCTCGCGCTAGATCTCTTTGCCATTTTCTAGTTTGAAAGTCTGTAAACAAATGGTCTAATTCATAACCGACTGGATATAACTTTTCTGCTGACATCTTTAACGTGAGACGTTTTCGTGGGACCTTGATTAACTCTTTATCCAAGAAAATCGTAACCGTTTCTTCTGCTGTATCTTCATAAACTAAGGCTTCTTGTTGGTGGACCGCAGAATATACCCGATCCCCTTTCGAAAATTGCTGCACTTGTGTCTTCGTCCTAGGCTCGTTTACTTTCGTTGTCCGAAACACTTTTTTGGTTGTCCGATAAGCTTTATGCTGGATATAATATTGGGCTTGTTCGATCAAGGTTTGCGACATGTTCATTTTTTGAGCGATCCATAGCGCTTGGCTTTCTCCTGTTTCCCCCACTTGAAGAAGGTATTTAGGTTTCAATGCTTCTTTATCAAATGCCATTGCGGCTGGAATAAAATCTTCATGATCATTCGCAAATTTTTTGATTTCGCCATAATGAGTAGTTGCAACGATCAATGCCCCTTGTTCATACATGGCTTCCATGATAGCAACTGCTAGCGCTGCTCCTTCATTAGGTTCTGTGCCACTGCCGATCTCATCAAGTAATACAAGGGTATTTCTGCTCACCTTGCGTAACATCTCGGCAATATTTTGCATATGACCAGAAAACGTACTTAACGCATTCTCGATCGTTTGCTGATCTCCAATATCCACAAAAATCTCATCGAAAACAGCTAGCTCTGTTCCTTCGGCTGCCGGAACCTGTAAACCAAACATCGCCATCAACGTCAATAACCCCACTGTCTTTAATACGACAGTCTTACCACCTGCATTCGCTCCAGTGATCACTAATCCTCGATAGTCATTACCAAGTTCAAAGTCTAACGGAACAGCCTTCCCTTGAATCAGTGGATGCCTTCCTTGTTTGATCTTGATGTATTCTGATTGATTGATCAGTGGTGTCACACCATGGATTTCTCGACTATACTTCCCTCTGGCGAAAATGATATCTAATCTAGTAATCGTTTCGATGATCAAATCGATTGCTTGTTCTTGTTCTGCTAAAGCACCAGTCAAATAAGCTAAAACTTGATATTCTTCTGCTATTTCTTCTGCTTTTAACAATTGATAATTCATACTCGCTTTTTCCACAGCCGTTGGTTCAATAAAGACTGTCGTCCCTTTATTTGACTGTTCAATAATCGTGCCTGGCACTTTATTTTTATAACTAGCTTTGATTGGGATCGTATAGTGATCGCCTTTTTGAACAATCATTGCTTCTTGGATCATTTCTTTGTTATGCGGATGTCTTAGAAACTTTAAAAGACGATCCTGGATTTCTTTTTCTGTTAGTTGTAATTGTTTTCGTACTTTTCGTAAATTTCGTGAGGCCTCATCACTTACTTTTTGGTTCTTGATTTGTTGATAAATCAATTCTTCGACCATCGACAAATCAGGCATATTCTTACTATACACATGCAACAAGGGTGTTTGATATTGATTTTTTTCAAAAAAACGACGGATCATTCGACTACTTCTTAAAAAGTCTGCATACTCGATCAATTCAGTTGGTGTCAGTAAAAAGCCTTTTTTCACTTGGGAAGTCAACGCATCAATCCGTGTCAATCCCATAAAGGGAACGTGTTGCTGACTTTCTAAGATTTGTCGCGCTTCTTTTGTTTCTTCTTGGCGATTTTTGACTGTCTGTAGATTAGTTTGCGGGGTCATTTCTTCGATACGCTTTTTGCTATATTGTCCAATAACTCGTTTTTTCACTTCTTCTTTGATTTGATCAAATTGTAATTTATCGATTGTTTGTTTCATATTCTCTCCTTTTTTGAAGAGATACCTGTCCTAAAATAAATAAGACCTAGGAAAAATAAAAAGATGAGGAACATCTCAAATAAGACGCGCCCCATCCCTCATTAATAGAATTGTTGGTTATGAAATGACAGGTATCATCTATAAGCATGCCAAATAAGCTTACGTCTCTATTGGCTATTCAACTTACTACGTTAGATACCTGCTACACTCATCAAAATACCTCATTCATCTAGGTTTTATTTATTTTCAAGTTCACTATAGCAAGTTTAGCTGTCACTGTCAATCAATAACGAAAGCCCTTTATTTCACTCTGGTTAGTTCAATCAAGACCCATGAACAAATCTAAAAAAATTTTCTGGTTATCAGCAAAGCGCTCGTTGATTTTGCGATCTTCAATAACCCATTTTTAAAACGCTGTTCTTTGTTAAGCGCTAAAAAACGATAAAATAGAAGAACTATTTTACCGTTTTTTAGATTATTTATTAATGAATAACACACTTTATCGCCTTTTTATACCATCAACATGTACATTCCCACAGCCACGACAGCTCCGACCATTGGCGCTACTACTGGTATCCATGAATAGCCCCAGTCTGAGTTTCCTTTGTTTGCAATTGGTAGAATCGCATGGGTCAGACGTGGACCTAGGTCACGAGCTGGGTTGATCGCATAGCCAGTTGGTCCACCTAGGGAAAGACCGATTGCTAAGATCAAACCTCCGACAGCAAAGACATTTGTACCATCGGCAAATGAGTTTTGTCCAAACGCTAATAATCCTAGTACTAAAACGAAAGTACCGATCAACTCGGTGATAAAGTTCGCTGGATAATTTCGGATGGCAGGACCTGTCGCAAATGTACCTAAAATTGCGCCTTGGTCTTTTGTCACACTCCAATGTGGTAAATACGTCAACCAAACTAAAACAGCACCGACGATCGCACCTAACATTTGCGCAATAATAAACGGAATCACTAGGTTCCAGCTAATTGCACCGGTCATCGCCATCGCTAAAGATACGGCTGGATTCAAATGAGCAGGTCCCATAAATCCGGAAATATAGACAGCCATTGTAACGGCTAGTCCCCAGCCAAAAGCAATCACGATCCAACCAGAAGCTTGGGCTTTACTCTTGTTCAAGTTAACCGCAGCACATACCCCATCACCAAGTAAAACTAAAATCATCGTACCAATAAATTCTCCCATGATCTGCGTCATTTCTGCACTCATCTATTTTTCCCCCTTCAATTCACGTAGATCCGACTCTGCGATCAATTCTTCTAAATGAGCTTCTTGACGCTTCTTCTCTTCTGCTGACCAAGCGAAGTAAGACGCAATGGCATCAATGATCGGTTGTTTGATTGCATCAAGTTGATCACGTTCAAACAACAAGTGATTCGTGCGACGAATCAAGTAGTCGCCTGGTGCTAATACCATTTCTTCTTCTAACCCATAACGTAAACGAGCAGATTCAGCTAAACTTAGTCCTTCATACGGTGTCATTTCTTTTGCCAAAGCAAAAATCTTTTTCGCATTGGTTCCATAAAAATCTGCAATGTATTTTGCATCAGCTTCTGCTAAACCAGATTCAACTCCGATTTTTGTCAATTCTTCCACAGTTTCTTCCAGTTTCGTTGGATCAAAATCTCCTCCGGAAACGGGATAATGTTTCGAATCGATTTCTTTAACTGACATCCGGTAGTCATCTTTCAATAACTGGCGGATTAATTTTAGTGCGCCCTCTGCCATCTTACGGTAGTCTGTGATCTTCCCACCTGATAGTGTCACCAAACCATCCGATTCACGTTCTAATGAGCTACCTCGAGAAATCGAAGAAGGGGCTTTTTCATCACGGCTGTTTTCTAAATGATTCAATACATCCTCTACTTCTAACCGAGAAGCCTTGTTTTCTTTATATTCAGTAACCGTATCAACGACTTTGCTAAAGCTTTTATCTGAAATAGAGCCGTTGTCACCACCGTTATAGTCAGAACCAGAATTACCGATCAATAATGGGCGTAACCCTGCCCAACTTGATTCGATATCTGCGAGGGTGATGTTTGCATCTGGGTAACGATGATTGATGACATCTAATAAATAGTCCACATCTTCTTGCGTTACTTTTGGTTCCGTATAGTCTCCTTGATAGTCCGTATCTGTCGTTCCAAAATACGTTTTATTTTCTCGTGGAATGGCAAAAACCATTCGGCCATCTTGTTTGCCCGTGTCAAAATATGTTGGTTGTGGAACAGGCAGTTTTTTAGCATCTACGACTAGATGAACACCTTTGGTTGGTCGCATCTTAGGTGATACCGCACGTTTGAAATTCAAGTTACGGATTTTGTCGACCCATGGACCACTTGTGTTGATCACTATTTTTGCGTAGATTTCCACGACTTGATCTGTTAGCAGATCACGTGCTTTGACACCCACGATTTGATCTCCTTCATATAAAAAGCCAATCGCTTTCATTTTACTTACTAGGTAAGCACCATCTTCTGCTGCTTTTTTGATGTTATCGATCACTAAACGTGAATCATTGTTCCGAAAATCTAGATAAACACCAGCGCCCTTTAACCCTTCTTTTTTCAAAAATGGTTCTCGTTCTAACACTTCTTCTGGCGTCAACGTATAGTTTTCATATTTTGTTCCAGTCACATTTGCCAATTTATCGTAGAGATCCATTGCCACTTTGACTGAAAACATATTAAACGTCGTTGCACCCTCATCTTCATAGATCGGTAGTAACATTGGATCAGGTTTTGGAATGTGCGGTGCAATGCCTTGGACCACCGCTCGTTCGCCTACAGTATCTGCTACAACTTCGACGTCAAAAGTTTTAAGATAACGAATCCCTCCGTGTACTAATTTTGTGGAGCGTGAAGAAGTACCTTCTGCAAAGTCTTGCATTTCGATTAGCCCCGTTTTGATTCCTGATGCTGCGGCTTGAAGCGCCACACCAGCCCCTGTGATACCGCCACCAATAATCAGCAGATCCAACTTTTCGTGTTGCATTTTTTCAATACTTTCTTGTCTTGTTCCTCTTGAAAACATGACATTCCCTCCCTTTACTCAAATGCTTGTGTTGCTACTACCGCTTTTTTCCAACCGCCATATAATTTTTCTCTACGCTCTTCAGGCATCTCTACTTCAAACATCTTGCCCGCTTCATAAAATTCTCTGATTTCATCTGTATCTTTCCAAAAACCAACCGCTAAACCAGCTAGAAATGCCGCACCTAATGCCGTAGTTTCCAGATTTTCTGCTCGTTGGATCGGAATATTTAAAATATCTGTCTGAAATTGCATCAAATATTCATTATTCGCTGCGCCACCATCGACCTTCAAGACTGGTATTTTGATCCCTGTGTCTTCTTGCATCGTATCAATGATATCTCTTACTTGGTATGCAATCGATTGTAAGGTTGCTTTGATAATGTCTTCTTTGGTCGTCCCACGTGTCAACCCAAACATCGAACCTCTCGCAGCTTGATCCCAATAAGGTGCCCCTAACCCAACAAATGCTGGCACGACATAGACTTCATCCTCACTTGTGGAACGTTTTGCTGCCTCTTCGGAATCACTTGCTTTTTGTAACATTTGCAACCCATCTCGCAACCATTGGATGGAAGAACCTGCTACGAAAATGCTCCCTTCCAGTGCATAATAAACCTTGCCATTGATTCCATAACCAATCGTCGTTAATAGATTGTTCTTGGATAGTTGTGGTTCTTCCCCAGTATTCATGACGATAAATGATCCTGTACCATACGTATTTTTGACCATTCCAGGTTCAAAAGCCATTTGTCCAAACAAAGCAGCTTGCTGGTCACCAGCCATTCCAGAAATCGGCACTTCACTTCCATAGAAATGATACCCTTGTGTATAACCATAAATTTCCGAATTAGAAGTCGGTTTTGGCAGCATTGCTCGAGGAATGTTCAAGAGATCAAGGATTTCCTGATCCCAATCAAGATCGTGAATATTAAACAACATCGTCCGACTTGCATTGGAATAATCCGTCACATGTGCTTGACCGTCTGTTAATTTCCATACCAGCCATGAATCGATCGTACCAAAAAGCAATTCGCCTTTTTCAGCACGTTCTTGCGCTCCCTCTACATGATCAAGAATCCAACGTATTTTTGTAGCAGAAAAATAGGCATCAATCACTAAACCTGTTTTTTTATGGAAAAAGTCTTGGTAGCCTTCCTTTTTTAAATTATCAGCAATTGATGCGGATTGACGAGATTGCCATACCACAGCATGATAAATCGGACGTCCAGTATCTTTTTCCCAGATCACCGTCGTTTCACGTTGGTTAGTGATCCCGATGCCTGCAATTTGATTCGGTTTGATCCCAGATTCAATGAATGCCCCTGCAATGACCGACTGTACGGAGTTCCAGATTTCATTCGCATCATGTTCCACCCAGCTCTCCTTAGGAAAGTATTGCGTGAATTCTTTTTGTGAACTCCCGATATGTCTACCTTTTTTGTCATAAATAATTGCTCGTGAACTTGTCGTTCCTTGGTCAATCGCCATGATGTATGTTGATTCTGTCATTCTGATCTCCTCCATTATCTGCAAACGCTTTCTAAATTTATCTTTATCTTACACCGTTTCATTTTTTAGAAACTGCCAAAAAAACATTTATTTTCTGTTTTTTTGACAGTTTTTAGTTTTTTGCTTTTTTTTCTTCTTCGATTTTTTGCTTTAACCTTGTGATATCATAGCTTGAAGCAAACTCTGATAAATAATAATAATTTTGATGAGGATCTTCTTGATTAAATGTGATCACTAAATCATACTTTTTTCCTGGTCGTCGATTTTCAATCTCAATTCCACTGATTCCTTTTAGTTCTCTTAACAAAAATTGTTGAAATGCCACTCGATAAATCGGTAATGTTTCAATATCGATTCCGATAGTGACCGATTTCGCAATATAAAAATCGATCATCATAAGAATATTGGCATACTGAATCATGAGATAACTTAAAGCAGCTTCTTCACCTTGTTTAGCAGGTAGTTGTGTCAGCGTTGTTTCTTTCAATCGTTCGAGTAATTGACTAAGGGAGCGGCCTAACATCTTTTTCTGTTGTTGCAAGAGATGTTCTGGCTCATAGATCATCATGACTCCTCGAAAAAAATAAAACTCATTATCGATTTGAGCTAATTGATAACCGACTGCTTTTTCTTCCTTGATCTTCAACTTTCGTGGACGATAGTGCCACAACATCGTTTCTCTAATGTACGTATCCAATACAGCTGTTGGTAATTTTTTGCTTCGGGTTAAATCATATTGATAAAAATGTTCTTCTGATAACACCGCAAACGAGACAAAAAAACTGTAAAACATCAAAGGCTCATAGCCACTGATCTCAGCAGCTGTCCGACTTAAATAAAGTGAAATGACCGGATCAAGTGCTTGATACAAACGATCCTTTTGGTAAAGTATTTTCTTTTCTTTCAATGTAGCAAACGTCGTTTTTTCACTCAATAGCCGTTTACGAGTGATCCCCAGCCAGCAGGCGATTTTACTAGCTGACTCTTGAGAGAATGTCGTTTCTAAGGCTCGTTCCAATCCTAAAATAAGCGGCGCTTTATCAGGCGTCTGTTGTAAGAAAAGGGGACGTTGTGATTCAGAGATAAATTGGAATAACACATAGTAGAAATAACGAACTTGCAATTCCTCGCCATAGAGTTGGCCATTTTTGATTTGTAGAGAAAATTCTTGCAGTAACTGATTCAATTCTTTGATCTTACGAAAGACAGAAGATTCACTGATATTAAAAGCTGTCGCTAGACGAACGATCGATGCTTGGTGATGTTCTAATAAATAAACAAGCAGATTAAATTTCAAGCTTTGTTGAACTAAGAATAGAATGATTTTTTCTAAGCTGACATCTTCAGCCAACTCTAATGTGACTTGAAATTCATTTCTTTTGATTGCTACTTTCTTCCCCATCATCATACCGATCATTGGGATTTCTGCTATATATTGATCAAATGATGTTTTAGAAAGATTGACTTGTTCCCTTAATTGATTCGTGCCTACAGTTCCACCATGCAACACCATTTCCCTAAGAATCAACACTTGCAACTGCTCTTTTTTCTCTAATAATTGTTCAATCTTCATCGAGCGTATCAACCACCTTTATCAATTGAAGCGGCAACCGATATTCTGGCTGGAAGAATAACTCCCGTTCGAATAATTTCTCTAACGTCCAGCCTTCCTCAATAGCGAGAGTGAATCGATCCAATAAATCGAATATCTCTCCACGACTTCGCAACTGCGCACCAAGTAATTGTCCCTTTTCATTGCACATCACTTTGATTTTCGCCGTTTCACTATTGGTCGCAGCTAAGCGGGCAAGCAAATATGTTTTACGGACAGTCTGCGGATAAAAAATACTTTCTTCTTCCGTTAGCCCGACACTTCCCAGAAAATAACCAAACCAATGATTTCCAATTGCTCGGTAGGTTCCCGGATCTTTCGTACGTTTGCCACTAATCGTTTGACTGACCACTTGTGCCGTGCGTAGTGCATTATTGACCAAAGAGACATACATTTTTTCTTGAGTCGGTTGGAACGTCACTTGGATCGCATCACCGATTGCATAAATATCCTTCGCTGACGTTTGCAAATACTCATCGACCCAAATCGTACCATCTTCATTTAGCTTCAACTGATCTTGCCAGAGATGATGGTCTGGACGCGTGTGATTCGCTAGCAGAACTAAATCATAGCTTTCTGTTTTTTGATCCGTCACTACGACCACTTGCTCGTTTTCTTCGAGCGTTTGCACTTGTTCATTCAAAAACAATTGGATATGCCGTTGCAATAACTCATGCGTTAACGGTTCAACCATTTCGGAATCGAAATAACGGAACAACAATGTTGGTCGACTTTCATAGAGATGGATTTCTTTTTGCTGATGATATAACCCTTCTGCTAATTCAAGTCCTACTTGTCCCGCACCAATCACAGCAATCTTTTGTGCCTTCGCAAGACTTTGTTCCAAAGATTCTTTTAAGTGGATATCTTTAACAGAGCAGATCTGCGTACTTTTGTTTCCATTTTTGAATTGCTGACTCGAACCCGTTGCAATCACCAATGTATCAAAAGTAAGCTGTCGCCCATTTTGGATAAACACAGTCTTCGTGGCTATTTCAAGTGAAACGACTTCCGTGCGTACTTGAACATCAATTGCGTATAGCGCTTGCAATTTTTCCTTAGTCAACCAATAAAGTTGCTCTTTACTTGTGAGTTGCTTTTTTAACAGTAAATTGAGTCCACTCGGTATAAACCCAATCTTGTCTTGTTTTTCCAAAAGTATGATTTCACTGTCAGGACAACTTTTTCGCAAAGAAATTGCTGCATAGATCCCCGCAAAAGAACCACCAATGATCACGATCCTCATCCATTTCCCTCTTTTCCAATAGCCTATTTGAAGAGTATCATGTAACCGTTAATGTTTCAAAAAATGTACTCAAAAACGAAGCAAATCTTCGATCATAAGAACAGCCGTGGTGTTAGATCGAGTAGGCAACTTTTGCAGAATAAAAAAATAAGTTCGATTTTGACAATAAAAATCAAAATCGAACTTATCTTCTTTTTGAGAAAGAACTATCGTCCCAGTCTCATTAATCTATTATTAACGAAGCATCAATTACAATAAACTTTTTGTACTCCACATCATAGATTGTCCATAAATATGCTCCAAGTCCTTCTCGCCCCCCATTATAATATTGGGTAAATTCATTATTCCAAAGATAGATTTCCAACCTTTTTTTTTCTGGAAAAAGTTGCTGGTTTATTTCAATAAAATCTTCCTTTTTCCCATATAAATTTTGAGGATTATCCATAAACGCATGTTCATATGTTCCTTTTTCTTCAAAAAATTCTTCGACAGATATTTTTTTGCTATTCATTAACTCTGGATTTACTTGGATAGGATAACCTTTGATTTCATCAAATGAACGCAAATTAGTGTAAATAATCTTTTCCTCTCTTGTTTCCTGATACTTCTTTTCATATTCCCTACTAGTAAACTTTCCATCTTTTGTTTTAATCGCCCAAATTCTAAGCGCCCACAGTCTATTTTTGTAATTAAGAAAAGCTAAAGCAGCTTCTTGATGACTTATTATCTTTTGATAATTCTCTTCATAAAAAAAAGCATAATTCATAGCAAAACCTTTTTTTCTGAAATTCCATGTTTCTTCTTCTAATAATTCCATTTCATCACTCTCCTATACTTCCCCATACTATTTTCCTTTAATTCCATCATAAAACCTTTTTAATTATAAAATTATTTAAAACTACTTTTTCACAAAAAAAGGAAGAACGAACTTCGAAAAAATCATAAGTATTACATTGTCACTGCTTTTCCAGATCTAAAAAGATATAAAGAAGAAACAAATACTTTGCTCTATGAATAATAGTGTAGTATGGAGTAATCGAACTACAATATGTACTTGATTTTGTTGATTTCCCCTTAAAGAAAAGAGAGCCAAGGAAGTTCTTCCCTTGACTCTCCTTTTTTAAACACTTTTTACCACCTATGGAATAATTAGGGCAATATCAATCACTGTAAATCGTTTCCTTTTTTTGTCATAGATCGACCATAGATACGCTCCATCATCTCTTCTGGGTTCATTATACAAATTGGTAAAATCCGTATTCCATTGATAAATGACCAACTCACTTCGATCTGGGAAAAGTAATTGATTGACCCGTTGGAAATCTTCGATTGTTCGATGGGTCTGGAGATAACTACAAAAAGCAATTTGGTATTCCCCACCCTTGGCAAAAAAAGTGGTGGAACTGATTTCATCAGCTTTCATCATTTCGGGATTGACCCGTATGGGAAAGCCGTCATAAGTATCGAACGAGGTTTCTTCCATATAAGTAAGCGTTACTTCTTCAGTTCGCTCGTAGAGTTGTGGAAATCTGATCAATAATGCTTCATGCTCTTTTCTAAGTTCTTTTATCATTTGGTAACGCTCTTGTTTGAGTTCTTCATAATCAATTTGTAGCTTTTTGAGATCTACTTTTCGTCCGACGGCTTGAAGATATTTGATCTCTCCTTGTATATCTCCTTTTATTTGGGCATCTACCTCAGCTTCTATTCTTGCTTCGACTTCTGGGGTTAGTGTGACCTCAACTTTTGGCACTTCGGCAAATTTTTGAGTTAACCCAGGTACAAATTTTGGTGTCCAAATGCACCATACCCGATTAAAATACGTGAGAAAGGCCAGTACTGCTTCTTGATGACTCGTAATCCCTTGGTTATTGTCTTCTTTAAAAAAAGCACAATGGACGGGTTCAATTAAATGATCTTTATACTTATAATAGAACGTTTCTTTTTCTAGCAATTCCATTTTTCCACTCTCCTCTACTTAGTTACGCCTCACTTTATTTTATCATGAAGCCGACTGAAGTAAGACAACTACCATAAACCTACTTTTTCATAAAAAGAGAAAGAATTGAACACCAAATAGCTAGGAAGTTTTTCCCTTAACTCCTTTTTTAAACACTTTTTTCCACCTATGGAATAATTAGGGCAATATCAATGACCGTAAATCGTTTTTGCTTTTTATCATAGATCGACCATAAATACGCTCCATCATCTCTTCTACCTTCATTATAATAATTGGTAAAATCAGTATGCCATTGATAAATGACTAACTCACTTCGATCAGGAAACAGAAGTTGATTGACTCGTCGGAAATCTTCAATGGTCCGATGGGTCTGGAGATAACTACAAAAAGCGATTTGGTATTCCCCACCCTTCGCAAAAAAAGTGGTGGAACTGATTTCATCAGCTTTCATCATTTTGGAATTGACCCGTATGGGAAAACCGTCATAAGTATCAAACGAGGTTTCTTCCATATAACTGAGCGTTACTTCGGCTGTTTTTTCATACAGTTGAGGAAACATAATCAATAATGCTTCACGCTCTTTTCTAAGCTCTTTTATCATTTGGTAACGCTCTTGTTTGCGTTCTTCATACTCCATTTGTAGCTTTTTGAGGTTTACTTTTCGCCCGACGGCTTGAAGATATTTGATCTTTCCTTGTATATCTGCTTTTATTTGAGCATCTACACCAGCTTCTATTTTTGCCTCAACTTCTGGGGTTAGTGTGATCTCAACTTCTGGTACTTCGGCTAATTTTTGAGTTAATCCAGGCACAAATTTTGGTGTCCAGATACACCATGCCCGATTAGTATATGTGAGAAAGGCAAGTACTGCTTCACGATGACTTTCGTATCCTCGATCCTTTTCCTCAGTAAAAAAAGCACAATTGATCGGTTCAATCAGATGATAATTACACTTATAATAGAACGTTTCTTTTTCTAGCAATTCCATTTCATCATTCCTTTCTTCCTTAGTTACTTTCTATGTATCCGCTTTTATTTTACCATGTTTTTTTACCTCTCATACTCCATAAAAAAATCAATTTTTAGACTTACGTTGTCCATTCTTTTTATTTTTTTATAGAAATAGAGGGCAAAATCTGAAGCGACTCCAAACAGTTAGACTAAAAAATCTAAATTTTGGAGGACGTTTCAGATTCCACCCTCTACTTTATAAAGTTTTCTTCTATTGTTAAATTGGATTGTTTTTTGGCAGACTTACTATAATGCTGTAATAAGAAGGCCTACGTCGGAACTGTTTATTTTCGTTTTTTGCTTAACTTTTTCCCTTAACAACTTACTTCTTCAAAGATTCAACGACTTTGATTCCTAATTGATGCGCAGATTGAGGATTCTGTCCGGTCAACAACTGTCCATCTGCATGTACGACCGCTGTAAAAGCTGGTCCTGCTTGATAGTTTGCTCCTTTTTCTTTCAAGGCATCTTCTGTTAGAAAAGGTACTTTGTCCGTTGTTCCATTCGCTGTTTCTTCTTCGTTACTAAAACCAGTGACCGTTTTTCCCGCTAAAATCGGTTGACCAGAAACGTCAACTACAGGAAGTAATCCGACTACACCATGACAAACAGCTGAAACGATTCCGTCATTCTGATAGATCGATGAAGCAATTTTTCCTAGATCCGTTGCTTCAGGAAAGTCCCACATGGTTCCGTGTCCACCGGTATAATAAATCGCACGATACTCGTTTGGGTCGACTTCAGCTGGACTCAAGGTGCTTCCTAACGCTCGGTTACGGAAATCTTCGTCCTGATAATAGTTCCAATCGATTTCATCCATCGCTTCCAGACTCTTCGGCTCCAAAGGAACATACCCACCTTTAGGACTGACAAAATCAGCTGAGATATTATTTTTGACTAAAGCATCATAAAAATGAGTCAGTTCACTTAGCCACAGCCCTGTTGGACGGTCGGTTCCTTTATATTTTTCCACATTCGTTAAGACGATCAATACTTTCATTGTTCTCTCTTCTTTCTTTACTAATAGATCTTCACTTATCTATTAGTATTTGATTGATAACGGATCTGTAAAAAATTATACAATGGATTAGGTAAATAGAGTTCTTGATATGCTTTTGCAAATGGTTTGGTCACAAGTTCTGTATCGCGATTTTCCATTAATTTGACCGCCCATTCGGGATCAACTAATAGTTGCTGACCGACTGCAACAAGTTCTGCATCAGATAAAACGGCTTCAACATCTTGGCGATTACGGACATTCCCTACACCCACTAATGGTATTTTTCCTTGCACTGTTTCGTGGAGATAGTGAAGCATCGATTGCTCATTGTATTTCTCAGAACGAGCAACACGATCATACGTACTTAATGAAACATGAAGGTAATCCAATTTTGTTTCACGTAATTTTTCCATTAACCATATGGTATCTTCAAAACGGATACCAGGCGTTTCAAATTCTTCTGGTGAAAAGCGATAACCTACGATAAAAGGCTTTGTTGCGTATGTTTCGACAGCTTGAAACACACTTTTCACTACTTCATCAATAAAGCGATAGCGATTTTCTAAGCTTCCGCCCCATTGATCTTCACGACGATTAGAATGTGGCGAAAAGAATTGTTGGATCAAATACGTATTAGCACCGTGTAATTCTACACCATCAAATCCAGCTTCGATCGCTCTTCTAGTTGCTTCACCAAAAGCCTTGATTGTTTCTAAGATTTCGTCTTCTGACAAGGCACGTGGTGTTTCCGCATTAGGTCGTTCTGCAGGGATTGCGCTAGCCGAAACAGTTTGTTCGCCTGATAACGTTGCTCGACTCGTCATACGTCCGCCATGGAAGATTTGTACGATCGCTTTTGCCCCATTTTCTTTGATTGCCTTTGCCAAGTCACTGAGCCTAGGTATCATTTCATCATGCGCTATGCTAAGTTCACCGGGCCAGCCTTTTCCTATATCTTGCACATTCGCAGCCCCTGTAATAACAGCGCCTAGTCCCTTCGAACGTTCTTGGTAATACGTGATCTCATCTTCCGTAATCACACCATTATAAAAACTTAATTGGGTGGTCATAGGTGCCATCATCAAACGGTTAGGTAATGTCACACCAGAAGGAAAAGTGATTGTTTCGTTAAAATTTGCCATGGTGATTCCTCCATTCAGTTCTCTTCGTTTATTAAAACACATAATTAGTTGCGCATACAACTAACGAGATTAAAAAAATTTATTTTTTTTGTAGTTTTTCAGTGGCTGAATTGATTGCTTTAGATAAATATTCACTTTCTACAGATCCTAGAATCTCTTGATATGCATGATGTAGTTCTTCCCAACTACTATCGATTTCTTTTACAAATTCCCGTCCTTGATCCGTCAGATAAACTAATGACAAGCGTCCATCACTGACTGTTTTGATATAGCCTTTGTATTCCAATTTTTCGACAAAACGAGCAATCGTTGAAGGTGCAGAACAAAGTAATTGGGCGATATCCTTTTGTGGTAACCCATCTTTTTCTTTTAAAATCAATAAAATAAACCCATATGTCGGTGTCAAACCCGTTTTCTTAAATGCTTCATCTGCCATTTTATTCAACAGGCGATCTAATTTTTTCACACTAAAAAACAGACAATCATTTAACGCTTGTTCAATCGGTTTCTCCATGTTTTCTCCCCCTAATATCCGCGTAACATATCATAGTATGATTTTTGTTATTTGTCAAAAAAGGCTGTAGTAACAAGGGAAAACAAGAGCATGTAAAATTCCTAGAAAGAATAATATAATCTGTTTTAGGGGATATAAAAACGTAGAAACAAGATTCAAGCACCTTCAAACAATGGGCTGCACCAAAAATTTGAAATAAGATAAGTAGAGAACAGATAAGGCAAAAAATTGTCTTGGTATTTCTTATCATTTTTGAAGTCTTCTTACTTTCTTGATGTTTCATACTGTTATCTTTTCACATACTCTCCTTGTTGAAGAGAGGTCTTATTCCATTCATAAAAGAATGATTCAAAAAAATTGTCACTAGGTACCGCCAAATAAGAAAAAAACTGCGACTGATTGGTTTATACTTTTTTCAGATAAACTACTTTGGCACCTAATAATGAGACACCGATATGCAAAGTTTCAGCAACTGCAGGTACGCTTTCACCAAAAGGCAATACGCTGACACGATTGATGATGACCCCTATGATAAATACAAGAACGGTCAGCCAAGTTCCCTTTTTTACCCATTGCTGGTCACTTTGTCTTTGATAGATTTTTACAGTTTGGGCACGTAACACGCCAAAGATGAACCCCAGCAAAACAGACAAAACAATAAGAATAAGTGTATGGTTAGTCTTAATGATTTCTTGCCAGTTGCTTATGATTAAATAAAGTCCAACTAATACAATGATGATTTCACTTTTCATCGTGTCTTTGATTGCTCTTTCTTTAAGTAATCTCTGTAAAAAAAAGAGAATCAATACTAACACAATGAGATAATTTTGTAGATGTTCCACGTTTTATTCTTCTTTCTTTCCTGAAATTCCTGAATGCCGTGTATTGATTATTTGGATTCGTTTATTTAACAATCGGGCTCGTAAAAAGTTCCTGATGATCAAACAAAGCCACACAATGAAATAGATACTCACAAAGGTTAGCGTGTATCTCTCAAAATGAACAGAAACACTTCCATTCAACAGCATCAACAAGAAATAACTAAAGGCATACGTACTAATAAAATGCAGCAGTATAATCTGAAGATAATTAAGCTTCTCAATTCGCTCGATCAGCGATACTACGCCAATAAAAGCCGAGAGAAAGAAGACAAAAAGAATCTCATTTCTCGTGATCTCATGGGTTTGTGAAACTAATTTGAACAGCAAGAAAGCAAAGCTTCCAATACCAATACTTCTCATCATACGTTGCATCAATTTCATCAGGCTCTCCTTTTCATCTTACCAGCTATCAGGTACATTTATTCTACAAGGTTTCCTTCTTGAAGCTAGTTTGATTGTCATTTCTTGCATTTTTCTTGTCACTTGTTGCGAAAAGTCTGATCAATTTTTTCTTTTAATGCTTTGGAAAAATAACGGCTAACGAGTAACTCTTCTGTATTTTGTAATGTGACATAGAGATTTCCATTTAAAAGCGACGAATTGATTTCTTTAACCATATAGATATTTAAAATAGTCGTTTTCGATATTTGGATAAATGGTTCTGGGAGTTCTTTCATTAACTGAGCTAGTGTCAATCTTCGCTCATACACTTCATTTTCCGTATAAAAAAAACATTTGCGATCAAGATATTCGATATAAAAAATCGAGAATAAATCTAAATAGACATCTCTTTCTTTTTTATAGTCTCTCACTAAAATAGTTTCCACTTTGTATTTCTCTAAAATATCAGCAATCGAAGTTAAAAATGGTACCTTTTCATGAACTTGAAAAAGTACCATCTCCTCTTGTTTTTTTGGAATCAAATCAAACAATACTTTCATCATGGTCCTCACACTTGTCTAAATTTCTTTTATCATACTCTTTTTTGAGGTGTTCGGACAAGTCATTTATTTGCTCGTCTTCAAAACAAAAGCTTCATAAGGACGTAAATTCAGTTTGCCAGTTGGTATCTGTTTTTGTGGATAGTTTGAAATGACCAGTGTCATCGCTTGATCAGTCAATGTGTATGGCTGATTTTTTTCAGACATATTGCAAACGACTAACCATTGTTCATTATTCAACGTCCGATAATAGGCAAATACGTCATCGGGCGTATCTGTTACCAACTGATAATCTCCCCAGACGATGAGTTCATTGTTTTTCCGTAACTCGATCAATTGCTTATACGTATAAAAAATAGAATCTTTCTTTGCTAAGGCTTTTTTCACATTGATCGTTTGGTAGTTTGGATTGACGTGTAGCCAAGGAGTTCCTGTGGTAAATCCAGCATGTTCACTATTATCCCATTGCATCGGTGTACGCGCATTGTCACGTCCTTTTGCATTGATCGAACACAAGATTTCTTCCGGAGTAAATCCTAAAGTTAACCGTTCGTGATACATGTTGATCGTTTCAATATCTTGCGCTTCAGAAATATCCTTGATCGGGTAGTTTGTCATCCCGATTTCTTCTCCTTGATAAATATAAGGTGTCCCTTTCATCATATGAAGCAAAATCGCAAACATTTTGCCACTTTCTTCTCGATAATCTTGATCATTCCCCCAACGTGAGATGATCCTTGGCAAATCATGGTTATTCCAAAATAGACTGTTCCATCCTTCATTCCCTAAAGAAGTTTGCCATTTTGATAATACATGTTTCAACTCAGGAATACTTAATGGTTTCAGATCCCATTTGTCTTTTCCTGCCTGTTGATCCAAACCGACATGTTCAAATTGAAAGATCATCGATAGTTCATTTCTCTTGGGATCAGAATAAAGCTTGGCAATGTCCGTGGTTGCTCCCCAAGTTTCGCCCACTGTCATCAGATCTTTGTTTCCAAAAGTAGCTTGATTCATCTCTTGTAAATAGTCATGAAGTTTGGGACCATTACTTGTTATTTCTTGATCAGGTAACTTCCCAATCGTATCGATCACGTCCATTCGGAAACCACCGATTCCCTTGTCGATCCAAAAGTTCATCATCTGATAGATTTCTTGACGTAAATGGGGATTTTCCCAGTTTAAATCTGGTTGCTTTTTACTATAAAGATGTAAATAATACTGACTAGTTGTTTCATCAAACTGCCAAGCGGAGCCACTGAATATCGACCGTAATTGATTAGGCTCATTTCCATTGATTGGGTCACGCCAAATGTAATAATCCCGATACGGATTTTCTTTACTTTGACGAGCTTCGATAAACCAAGCATGTTCATCTGATGTGTGGTTGACGACGAGATCCATAATGATTTTTATTTCACGTTTCTTTGCTTCTGCAATCAGTTCCTCCATATCAGCCATCGTGCCAAATTCGGCCATGATTGCTTGATAATCACTGATATCGTAACCATTATCGTCGTTAGGAGATTCATATACGGGAGATAACCATATCGTATCGATCCCTAAATAATGCAGATAATCTAATCGAGCGATCACTCCTTGTAAATCCCCGACTCCATCCCCATTCGTATCTTGAAAACTACGAGGATATACTTGATAGACAACTGATTGATGCCACCATTTTTTCTCCATACTTTCCTCCATTGGTTAAAGATTATTGATCCCTCGCAAAAATTGTAACGCTTTCAAAAACGAGAGTAAATAGCCATTATTCTCCTTATTTCTTTCACCACGCCTAAACCTTGATGCTATCGTCTTTTACTTTCAGTTGTTACCGATAACAATTTTTTCCAAAAAAGAACCCTGGCATTTGTTTTCTCACTAACAGTAGCGAGATCTCCATTTGCCAAGGTTCTTTTTAATTGTCACACATCAAAAAATTAATCAACTAAATCAAGTTAACTAACGTTCAGTATCCACATGAAGCCAATAAAGACAAAGAATAACAGATACATGATCGGTGATACTTCTTTTCCGCGTTTTGCTGCGATCATAGTAATTGGATAGAAAATAAATCCTAATGCGATCCCATCAGAAATACTATAAGTTAACGGCATGCCGATCAAGATCAAGAAAGCAGGAATGGCGATCTCTAACTTGCCCCATTCGATTTGACGTAACGATTGTGCCATCAATACACCGACAATGATCAGTGCTGGTGCTGTTACTTGTGAAGTCACTACTGATAGCAACGGTGAAAAGAATAAACCGAATAGGAATAAGATCCCGGTCGTTACTGCAGTGATCCCAGAACGGCCACCAACAGCGATTCCGGCAGAAGATTCAACGAAAGCCCCAACTGGTGAAGTTCCTAATAAAGAACCTGCAAGCATAGCTGTTGAATCAGAAGCTAAAGCTTTCCCAACACGAGGCATTTTGTTATCTTTCATAAAACCAGCTTGATTAGCTAAACCGACTAACGTTCCTGCTGTATCAAAGAATGTAACTAATAAAAAGGTTAATACGACTACCCACATTTGTAGTGAGTTGATGTCTCCGATATGTTTCAATGCAACTAAGAATGTTGGCTTTAAACTTGGTGCAGCCGAAACTAATTGAGAAGGCATAGGAATAAGTCCAGTCACTAATCCAAGAATCGTGCTAGCTACCATTCCGATAAAAATACCTCCTGGAACTCGTCTTATCAATAAGATCGCTGTCACAACTAAGCCAAAAATCGTCAACCATGTTGAACCTACGCTTAGTGAACCTAATCCCACTAATGTAGATTCATTTGAAACGATGACTCCTCCTTCATTCAAGCCAAGGAAAGCAATAAATAAACCAATCCCTCCTGAGATCGCATATTTTAAATCAGCTGGGATCGCATCAATGATCATTTCACGTAATTTGAAAATCGTGATCAAAATAAAAATCAAAGAAGCAACAAACACGCCTGCTAAAGCTGTTTCCCAAGGAATCCCCATTCCCAAACAAACGGAATAAGCAAAAAAGGCATTAATCCCTAATGCTGGCGCAGTACCAATCGGGTAACGTGCTAAGACCCCCATTAAAATACAACCGATCGCACTTGCTAATGCTGTAGCCGTAAACACCGCACCTTCGTCCATTCCTGATGCTCCTAAAACTGTTGGATTGACAAATAAGATATACGCCATTGAAATAAATGTTGTAAAGCCTGCAAGTATTTCTCTTCTGACGGTGGTACCTAATTTTTCAATCTCGAAGTAGGAAAGTAGTTTTTCCTTCATCTTTCATCCCCCTAAAACCGAACATTTATAAAAAAGTCCCTCAAAATTTTGAATTATTTAAAAACAACGTGTTTAATCATATACTAAATCAGAACATAAGTAAACAAAAAAGTCGGATTTTAAGCAAAATCCGAACTTTAAGTTTTTTTGATCGTTATGTACTGATTTAACAGTTTTTTTAATAGAAAAGAAGCATTTCAAACAAAATAGCGTACCAAATCGGTTTGCTTTAGCTATTTTTTAGCTGCTCTTTTCCGATGCGTTTTTGTTCTTCAGCAATGAATCCCTTGATGTCACTTTCTGCCGAAAAATATTTACTAATTTCACTAGAATGAGTCAACGAATTCAAGCCGCCATATCCTGTATCTACCATTTTCCCCCAACCTTTTGTTGGCTTTTTTCCTGTCTTCAAGTTTTTCATACGGATTTTTTCACTTTTTTCTTCTCGTCGTCTCTGTGAATATTCTTCCATTTTTGCGATTAGATTCATGACAGTCTCTCCTTTCCTTCAAAAATTTGTTATTCATTTATTTAAATTCCTTGTCCTGTGCATCTCCTTTTCAAACACCAGGACCTCTTCTGATTTCAAGCATTACAACTTACCGATCACAAAATAGTTTCCTTCTGGATCCGAAAAGTTGAACGTCTCTACGCCATTGTTCTCCATGATTTCACCAGCATTCTCTATTTTTTGATAGATCTCCTCAAATTGATCCGTAAAGAAAATGATCGAAGGAGTCGTACCTAACACTTCTGGCGAAAATCGTTGGACAAAAACTTTTGGAAAAATCCCTAATTCAAATTCTGGTGAAAGTTGCACGATCGTACTTTGAAATTCTTCTGGTAACTCAATCGTTTCACTAACTGTTGCGCCTAGAGTTTCGACAAAAAATTGACTAAGCACTTCAACATTTTCTGCATAAAGCATGACTCTGGTTTTACCGATCATCTCTGATCCTCCTTTGATGGTGTTGATCCTTTTCATTAAGTATATCATGAAAGCGGATAATCAAAGAATTCTCGGTTTAAGAATTGAAAAATCCGACAAGATTTGACAGACTGTGACGATTCTTTGTCAGTTTGTCTTGTTTTGATAAGATTTGATGGCACAACAGCGAAACGAAACCATTCAAAACTACACTCGTTAGAGAAAACAAGATCACATAGAAAAATCCCTCGTTTTTCTATGTGATCTTATTGGTTGAGCTACTTTTCCTTCCTACGTTTCGCTCCTACTTCAAATGTTCATTTCTGGATGTTCCTTCGTTAGCGTAAATGTTTTCCCTTCTACGCCAAATGTTTGTTCCACGCGTTTTTTCAATTCTGTCATTGCTTTTGCGCCACGTGATGCTTGCTCTTTTGTGACTGATTCAATAACCAAAATGGCTTTAGTCGTGTCTTCCGTCAGCATTGTCCGTTGCGCTTCTCGCCAGTTGAAACTGCGACAGATTGCTCCTTCGTTATCGTAATAAATGATTTCTTCTGGTAAAGCTGGTGCATCAGCTTCTGCTCCTAGAGGTAAGAAACTTTCACCACCATGAGCTTTTCCTAGATGAAGATCCCCTTTGATTTTTTCTTGATCTTCTCCTCCACATGGCACACCAAATGTTAGAGAAATACTGTTATAGATATCGACTAATGGGTTGATAGGGAAAAATTCACGTTCTTGGCTAGCTCTTTTTAATAACGCTTCAATCGATGAACGGGCTCCTTTTTTGGTTTTAAAACGTGAAAAAGCTTGACGCCATTGGGCAATGACTTCATTTTGACTGAATGTTTCTTCTGTCAAATATCCTCTTGCTTCTTTCGCTGCATCATTCAATAGTTGATGGAATTGTTCTTCTTTGGCTTTATCTACATGATTATCGATACCTTCGACTACCAAAACTTCAATTGTTGCTTCTGGAAAGACTTCCCAAAAATTTTGTTCTGCGATGATTTTTCCCATGTTTCTGCTCCTTTTATTTCTGTAAATTTTTGACATATAGATAATCTGTCTGAGCATCATCTCCCATATAAAAAATATGTTGGCTATGATGTTGGAATCCATGTTTTCTATAAAAAGCTAAGGCAGGATAGTTATGTTCCCATACCCCTAACCAAATCGCCTCTTTTTGTTTTTCTTGCGCTTTTTGCACAGCAAATTCGATCAATCTAGATCCAATCCCTTTAGATTTAAATGGCGATCGGACATAAATACGTTCGATCTCTAAAAATCCTTCTCCCATTGCTTCTGTTTGTGCTTGCCCTATATTTAATTTTAGATAGCCAGCAATCCGGTCATCTAGTACTGCCCAATAAAATTCTGACTGTTCCTCTTGTAGTTCTCGCCTCAATTTATCGAGCGCATAAGCTTCATCCAAATAGGTCGTCATCAATTTTTCACTGTTGTATTCACCAAAGGTAGCTTGATAGGTCTCGATACTAATTGCCTGTAATTTTTCTACTTCCGTTTCATTGATCCCTACGATTTCGATTGTTTTCACCGCTCCAGTCCTTTCAATAAATTCTTTTGTTTCCTTTTTTTATATAATGCCAATCTTCACTCACATTTTTCCGAACTTTTTGCAAAAGTGTGTGTAATTGCAAAACTTCTTGCTGGGATAACCCTTTGACAGCTACTTGATTGGAATAATGATGCTCTCGAAGGATAAACGGATAGACTTTTTTTCCACGATCCGTTGGGTAAAGTTTTTTTATCTTTTTATTGTTTTTATCTGGCATGCTTTTTATCAGGTCTTTTGCTATCAATTTTTTCACCGCACGTGCCGTCGTTGTTCGGTCAACGTTGATCATCTCAGCTAACTTTTCTTGAATAATGCCAGGATGTTCACAGATTCGTACTAAATACAGGTATTGTCCTCTTGTCAAATCAACTTCTTGAAACTCAATGTTACTAATCGAGTCCAAGGCACGGGCAATTGCTCCAATCTCTCGAATGATTTCGTCCATTTTAACCCTCCCTTATCTAGCTTTAGTATGATTTTACTCTTTTTTATTGCATTTGCAACAAAAAATTGCTAAAAATAAAAAACTACCTTCCCTGATCAATCACAATAAGGCAAGGTAGCTTTTTCTAAAATCAATAGTTGCTCTTTGGTCGTACGTTTCAGCGAGAGTTTTGGTAAATCATTTAAGTGGAAGAATTTCATATTAGAAGTTTCATGGTTTGCCACAAATGTACCTGACAAGATAGCGCAAGAAAAAACAATTTTATAGTACTGAAAGGCTTGAGGGATGTCTGTGCGCAGATTCGTATCAAATATCGCTAATAATTGACCTACTTCTACCTCTAGCCCAGTTTCTTCTTTGACTTCTTTACGTATATTTTCTTTAGGAGACAAACCAACTTCTGCAAATCCTCCTGGTAATGACCATTCTTGTGTTTTTGTATCTTCGATCAATAGAATCTTCTCGTCTTGTTTGATCCATGCACGTACGTCAACTTTTGGTGTTGGATATCCTTCATGAGCTTCTATTAGGCTTGTCCATTCTTCCTTTGTTTCCAATCCCACTTCACTCAGCAGCTTCAACGAGATTTCTTGCAGCTCTTCATATCGTTCTTTGTCAAACACGTCTTTCCCATAAAGCAATCCAGCTTGAGCAATCGCTAGTAAGCGGCGATAATCGTTTAGTCTGTTTTCCATTCTACTCACTCCTCTCACATGACTATCTTTTTACTTATTTTAGTATAAGTCAAATTTTTTAGCTAACTTCTACTTTAAATAAACGAAGGCTGATTGAAGTAAAAAAATCCAAAAAACTCATCCTTTATTTGATATTGTGCCTTTTTTCATTATACTAATGGTAAGCGCTATCTAAAATAATCAGGTTTCATTATGAAGATACGGCGAAACGAGTGTCTTCCTCACTTGTCATACTTAACAAAGAAAGGTTGATCCGATGTATTCTTTAATGAAAAAAATCATTACTGAAAAAGATATCAAACGCCAAGTCTCTTTAGTGGAACTATTACTGAATCACTCGCAAATAACTGTGAACGAATTGGCCGAAGCTGTCAATACCACAGAGCGTACGATTTTTTCTGATCTTCAAACAATCAAAACCCAATTACCTAAAGGCTGGCTAATCAATAGTGACCAATCAGGGATTCAACTAAAAAACGAACAGAATCTCCTGACAAATGAACTGTGGGAAATTTTTCTGACACAGTCGATCAGTGTTCAATTATTGAAAGAATTATTAACGATTAAAGAAGTCGCTACCCCCACCTTTTTAGCACGTAACGGCTTGTCTTACGAAACATTGAATCGTCATGTCAAAAAATTGAATCAACAATTAGTCGTCTACGAATTACAGATCGAACAAAACCGCCACCGTTTGTCGTTTTCAGGTGAAGAAGAAACCATTCGGCTATTTTATCATCGGTTACTTATGCCGTTTACCCATAACAACTATTTCTTCGAGGATTACTCGATCCATGAATCTCACTACTTCCGATTTCTCAAACGTTTACGACAAGCTGAGTTAGCTGTTGACACCGAAGAGGTATTCGGGATTTGTTGGTTTTTTATCAACACGATTCGGATCAAAGCTGGTTGTCGAATCCCGACTTCATTGTTTTCTACCCAGGATCAATTATTTTTACTCTATGCTCCTGAATTAGAAAAACTGTACCGAACTGAAGGGGTCTATCTTAAAGATAAAGAAGCAGCGTTTGCTTTTTCCTGTTTTCTTGACAGCTGGAACTATAACAACTCTTACCCGCCTATGATCTTGGATATTTTACACCGTCACCCTGCAGAAACAAACATTCGTGAATTTGTAAATCGTCTATCAGAAAGCTTAACTATCAAAGAGTTAGAACAAACAAACTTACCGGAAAATTTGATTTTATTACTCCTGAAATACTATGAATCACCGTTATTGATCGAACAAACAACCAAGCAATATCACTATTATTTAAAAGAATATGAACAAGAATACCCAGAGTTATATCCTCATAAATTCGCTTTGTTGCAACAAGTCAAAGAATCAACGAGCATGGTCAAAAAGGTCACCAATGAGACTTATTTCTTTTATTTACTTTCTTTATTGATCCAACAGACACTTTTAGCCGTGCAGCCGTATCAAGCAACGATTTATTTTATTTTTCAAGGGGAACCTTCATGGAAAGCTTTTTTGCAACAAGAATTAAATGCTTATTTAGGAAAGCGAGTGATCTTGGAGCCAATTGAATTGAGTCAATTGTCAGATATCACTATCAAGAAAAATGATTTATTAGTTTCAAATATTCCGATCGATACACCGCCAATGCCTGTCATTTATCTTTCAACGATCCCGACAAAAAATGAATTGGATCGTTTAAGTGACTTATCGTTGCGATCGTATTTGTAACTCACACTTAGTCTTTTTATGCTCTGTCTTAACATCGATCAATGATCAAGTAACTAACAAAAGCTTATAAATGTCTATTTGGTAATGGCCAAAGAGTACGTTTATAAGCTTTTATTTCCTGTTTGTGGTGGTACTTTTTACGTGGGTAACTCAGCATTTCGTTTTTTGGCGATCATCTTACTGATCCGCTTTTCGATCTCAACGATTACAAAAAGTAATAGAATATTTAGTAAGATCGGTAGTTGCTCTGTCAGGGAAAGACTTGTTGTCCCAATTAGCTGTTGTGCGATCGGTAAGTAAATCACTCCTGCTTGTAAGAGGATCAACATCCCGAGTGACAAGAACAACGCTTTGTTTTCAAATAAACTTCGATTCAATGAAGGATCAAGTAACTCGCGGCAATTGATCATATACACAGCTTGAGCAGCTACGATATTTTGTAAGAGCATGGTTTGTTGGAGCGCTTGTCCTTCAAAGCTCATTGCTAGTAAATAAGCAGGAATCATGATCATCAATGACACATAAAAGATTCGAAACACACTGTAGCGGGTGAGAATCCCTTGCTTTGGATCTCTCGGTGAGCGACTCATCGTGTCCTTACCAGCTTTTTCAAATCCTAAAGCATAGGATAACGTGATCGTAGTAACCATGTTCACCCATAAAATTTGGACAGGTGTCAGTGGTAACGGCTGGTTAACGAGTAGTGCCCAAATAATGACCAGTCCTTGGGCTAAAGCTGTTGGTAAGAAAAAATTGATTGTTTTTTGAAGATTGTCGAGAATCCTCCGCCCTTCTTTGACCGCTTTAGCGATCGTATGGAAATTATCATCCCCCAGTACCATGTCCGCTGCCTGCTTGCTCACTTCACTCCCTTTGATTCCCATAGCGATTCCTACATCAGCACGCTTCAAAGCTGGCGCATCATTCACACCGTCACCCGTCATTCCAACGATTTCTTCATTTTTTTGAAGAGCATCCACGATCCGTAACTTGTGTTCCGGTGTCGTTCGGGCAAATACATCTACTGATTTCACTTGTTTCGCTAGTTCTTCATCGGATAAACGATCAATGTCAATTCCTTCTAACACGTTTTTTGTGTGTTTGAGACCGATTTGTTCAGCAATTGCCTGCGCAGTGTCTTTATGGTCTCCTGTGATCATTTTCACCGAGATCCCTGCATTTTGACATTCTTTGACTGCTCGGATCGCACTCTCTTTTGGTGGATCGATAATTCCTGCAATCCCTACAAAGGTCAGTTCATTCAATTGATCATGTCCTAATTCTTGATCAGGAGCAAGTGTCTTATAAGCAAAGCCTAAGACTCGTTGTCCTTTTTGGGCGAGTTTCATCGCTTCCTCTTGCCATTTTCCGACTTGTTTCGGTGTCAAGTTCGCTTTTGCTAGTAATACTTCTGGTGCCCCTTTGACATAAACAATCGCATGTTCCTGTTTGTCATGCATTGTTGCCATGTATTTATAGCTTGAACTAAATGGGATTTTTCCTTTGACTGGCTCCAAAGGTAGTGATGCTTTTGCCGTGTAACGCAGTAAAGCAAGTTCGGTCGGGTTTCCTGTTAATTCGGCCACGTTTTGATTTGCTTTGGTTTGGATCTCTTGGCAGTTTTTCATGATTGCCAACATGGTTTCTTCTTGATCCGTCACTGTTTCGACAACACTCATTTCGTTTTTTGTCAGGGTTCCTGTTTTATCCGAACAAATCACGGTCATAGAGCCAAGAGTTTCCACAGAAGGCAAGCCTTTAATGATCGCTTGCTCTTTAGCCATTTCGTTCACACCTAAAGAAAGGATCATCGTGAGTACTGCTGGTAAACCTTCCGGGATCATCGAAACGATCAAAGCAATAATCGTTGAAAATAAGAAGTTCATTTCCAAGCCATATCTAAATGTCGTGAAAAAGAGTAAGAACAAGCTAAGGAAAAGAATCCCACGAAAGATCTGCTTGTTTAGTTGGTTGATCTTTTTAACGAGTGGTGTAGTTTGTTGTTGGACTGATTGTAGTGCCTGATTGATTTTCCCGATTTCAGTGGTATCTCCCGTTTCGATGACCACACCAATCGCAGTCCCTGTTTGAACTAAGGTACCAGAAAATGCCAGATTCTTCTGATCTCCGGTTGAGACAGTTGTCGTCAATCGTTCGCTAGTCTTTTCAACTGCTTCCGACTCCCCCGTCAATGCGGCTTCTTCTACCATGAAGTCATGGACCTCAATCAAGCGAACGTCTGCAGGTATAACATCGCCTGCTTTCAACGCTAACAAATCACCTGGTACTAATTCCTTAGCTGGAACCAATTCTTTGATCCCTTCTGTGAAAATCACCGCGTTCTGTCCTAAAAGTTTTTCTAAGCCGTTTAACGCTTCCTCAGCCTTTCGCTCTTGCCAATAACCAACAAAACTATTGACGAGAACGACTGCCAGAATAATACTGCCTTCAATCACTTCTCCTGTAAAAAATTTTAACAAAGAAGCAACCAATAAGATAATCATCAATAACTCTGTCAAATGCTTCAAAAACTTTCGTAATGGACTAACTTTCTTTTTTACTTCTATATGATTATAGCCGTTTTCTTTTAAACGACTGATACGCTCATCTTGGTTTAGCCCATCTGGAGTCGTTTTGAGTGTCTTCATCACTTCTTGGGCTGTTTCTTTATACCAGACCATCGCAATCCCTCCTCTTTCGGTTGTGATACTTTTATTATAGGTAGGAGAGACTTGATTTAACGTCAATTATTTCAGAGGGCCCTGAAAAAAATAGGGGAAAAATATCGAATCATTTTGGAGCGGTCTGACGAATCCGTTGATAGATCAAGTTCAAGGCACCAAACCAAACAACGGAAACTACGGGAATCACACGAGTAGTTGGTTCAAAAAACAAACTGATTCCTACCAAACCAAAAAAACATAGAATGAGTCGATCTTTCCATTTTTTCAACTGACTTTTCGTTAATTTTAGATGGGCAAATAAAATAGCTGACCAGACAAATAAGAACGAAATCGTGGTCATGCCTGCAAGTAATTGAAATAAAATCCGACTATCTGATACAAAAAAGTGTAAACAAAGTCCTAATAAAAACATGCCTCCAGTAAATAAGATACCGTGCAAGGGCACACCTCGAGAAGATAATGTTAGAAACCATTTTGAAAGATTTTTTTCTTTTGCCGTATTATATAAGATACGACTCGTACTATAAATGGCACTATTCGTGGAAGAAAGTGAAGCAACCAAGATGATCAAGTTGATGACTCCTGCCCCTTTGCTACAATGAATGAACTGTAACATCGTGACCAACGGACTTTCTTTTAAATCTAAAGTTTGCCAAGGAACGACTAACAAAATCGCCACGATCGTTCCAATATAGAAAAAGAGGATACGTGCGGGTAAACATTGGATCGCTTTTTTAAGGTTTTTCTGTGGATCTGCTGTTTCGCCCACCGTTAAACCGATCATTTCAACTCCGGCAAAACTAAATAAAACCATTGGAAAAGCAGCAACTAAGCCGGTTAGTCCAAATGGAAAAATGGTTTGAAGCTGATCAAAATTTTCTCTGACACCAATTCTTGGTGACTTGAAGTACAAAAAGCAAACGCCAATCCCTAAAAGAATAAATAATAAAATCCCAAAAATCTTGATAGTTGAAAACAAGGATTCCAACTCACCAAACCAGCGAACAGCAACTACGTTAATGATCACTAAGGCAATAAGTGCGAAGATCCCACTGATTAAGGGAGAGAGTGCTGGTAACCAAAAGCGGATATATAAACCAATCGCTGTCAATTCGGTTAATCCAGCACCCATCCAACATAACCAATACGTCCAGTTGACTAAAAATGCCCATCGTTCGCCTAAATAGTATTGGATGAAATCGCCGATCGATTGAAACTCATTATTGGATAAAAAGAGCTCACCCATCGCATACATCAACCCATAAATAGCGAGACCACAAACAAAATAAGTAAGCAAGACAGCAGGTCCCGCCAACTTGATTGCTTTGGCAGAACCTAAGAATAGTCCAGTCCCGATCGCACCTCCTAGCGCAATCATCTGGATATTCCGGTTCGTCAAAGTTTTCTTCATTGTGGTTCTTTCCATCTTACTCACCTTTTCTTTATTCTTGATTCAATTTTTGTTGGACTTCTTGTTCCCATGATGGTTTTCTGATTTTATCAATACATAATGGGGCAATAAATAAGATCAAACTAATCAACGTTACTGCGATAAAGTTGATCAACGTTCCAGCTTGCATCGTCAAGCCTACCGAACAGCCAATTGCTGCAAAAAGAACAAGTACAACGATCCATGCACCTAAATCACCCTTGCCACCTTTTTTACCGATTCTAAATGGTCGAGCAAGTTCAGGTTTGGCTTTTCTTAATTTCAAAATAGCAATCCCCATAATGACATATACAATACAATAAATCACTGTCGTGGAGTTCACTAACATCAGAAATGCCTGATTGACACCTGGTATCAACAAATAAAACAAAGCAAAGATCGAAATAATCGTTGATTGTGTTAAGATCACTGATTTTGACACATCAAATTGGTTCGTTTTCCAAAAATTAAATTTTGGTGGATATGCTCCTTTTCTCGCACTTGCAGTGACTGTTTTGGCTGGTCCTGAAGCCCATGCAGATAATTGGACAGCTACACCTACAAAGACTAATAGACTGAAAATATTAACGATGATATGTGGTAATCCTAGAATCTGACAATAGATTGAAATGGATTGCGCAATATTATTCAACTCCATTTGGCCTTTGGGTACCACATTTGCTACGACTAACGCATTCAACGTATTCACAAAGAAGAGAAAAATCAATGCAGCAAAGACCCCTTTAGTATAAGTTTTTACAGGATTTTTCAAACGGGTGATGTAGACAGATGACATCTCGATCCCCGTAAAGATAAACATGATTGGTGCAAAGTAAACGAATGATTTCGCTGTTTCTGCATCAGGGATCAATTTAGCCCAAGAAAAATGACCTAATGTTGCATGTGGTTGGATACCGACTTTGATCCATGAAAAAATACCTAAAAGAAGCATAATTGCTAATGGAATATATAGACCTAACCAAACACCGATCTTCCCACCAATTTTAGCCATATCAAATTTCAAATTTAATAATGTAATGATCCAATACACGACTAGAATAACGATCAAAGTAAATTTACTGTTCAACCCTAAAGGAACGTTATCAATCATATTACCCAACAAAGGTGCTAGCGCTGAAGCGACCATTACCATCCCTGGAAACATTTGGACCCATAAAAGCCATGAGACAACAAAGCCCCATTTTCGTCCTAAAGAATTTGAGACCCAGAGTTCTGGTCCACCTTTTTGGGGAAACATCCCAGCAAATTCACCTGAGATCAACGAAATAGGAAAAGCATAAAATAATACCGCTACAAGCATATAGAAAAGCATCGTCCAACCCGTGGCTGCAACATCAGGAATGTTCCGAACACTAGCAACTAAGGCACAAGTCATACCGATGAAAGTCAGTGTAGTGATTTGTGAAGTTTTCGAATCTGTCATTGTTATTTTCCTTCTTTCCATCAACACAGAATAAACTATCTAATTTGAACGTTACAGGGGGGAAAAGCTATGAACGAAAAAAATTAATGGCAGTATTTCATTTTGAAAAAGAACTGCTTGCGTTTACCCGATTACTCACTAGTCTTCAACTATCTGAGTTTGACATAATCTTGATATCTTGAATCGGAAAAGCGTTTGAACATCCACTCTTTCTACTCTGAATACAACAATTCAACGTGCATCATCTATCTTCTTTGATCATAGCTTCCTGTAACACCGTTCTTCACTAGACAGTTTATCGGTTAATTTTTATTGTTATAAGATTTCATTGAGTGTCTTTTCCATGGCTTTGGTAATGCCTTGCGTATAGAACTCGAAAATCTTGTCATCATTAAGATATGGTGTCATAATTGCCGCTCTTAGCAATGTCACTTTTTGTTCTTTTTGCCATTCTTCTTTCGAAAGACCTATCCGTTCAATGAAAGGAAGTGGGGAATCTCCATATTCTTCTTTCATAAAGGTCGTATGTGAAGTAATGAAATGTTCACTATAAACATCCCCTTCCATATAAGAAGAACGATTGAACATTTTTTCATTCAATTCATTGATCGTTTTTAAATCCGTGCATCCTTTGACTTTAAATACCCAATTGACCATATTAAAATCTGGATGATTCAAAGGATAAACTTCAATCGTTTTCCCTTTGATGGTAAAGCTCAATTGTTCTAAAAATGCTCGGAATCGTTGAGCTGCTTCAATCGAGGCACCAATCAATTGACCATAACCAGTAATGTTCAATGGCAATACACGATGAGCAGTCCAAACAGCAGCAGCTGTTGCCCCGGCTTTTGATCCTTCTAAAATATAGGCGCCTAACATGTCCGGTGCTTTTACTGATTTTTCAAAAACATAAGGAGCAAAATAGGAAATAATGTTACGCATTTCTTTGTGTTTGATTGCGATACCTCCAGCAGCATAAGGAACATAGCCCATTTTATGCGGATCGATCGTGACCGAATCTGCCTCAGAGATTGCTTTGAACCCATCGTAAACACTTTGATCAATGGAAACATCATAATTAAATACATGATGTTCTTCAAAAAAGTCTGGCAGAGATTCATAAGGTACAAACTCGCCTGCTTCATTTAAGAACAATGCACGTGCATATCCGCCATAAGCTGCGTCAACGTGAAGATAGAAATAAATTCCTTCTTTGTATAATTTTTCTCGCAATTCGACGATTTTATCTACACTATCCACTTGGCCTTCTTCCGTAGTCCCAACGACCGCTACCACACCTAGGACTGGAATTTTTTGTGCGGCTAATTCACGGATCGTTTTTTCTAAAATAGCAACATCCATACGATAATCTTCTTGAACTGGGATAGCGATCATTTGATCTAACCCAATCCCGCAAATGTCTAAAGCTTTCATCCATGAATAATGCTTCGTTTGTGGCACTAACCATTTGCCAAGTTCTTGGAGGTGTTTCCCACTACGAGATGAAGCTGCTTTGACAGCATCTAATTCTTCATCACTGAAGGTTCCAACCATTTCTAAGATTTCTTCGACAGAAAGATTCAATAGTTCCCAATCTGTTTTATCTTTGACTTTTTCAGGATAAACTTCCTTCACTGCAAGGGGAATAGATTTGATACAACGTGCATACCAAAGACCTTCAAGGTTTGCGATCGAGCCATCTGCTGTAATATGGCCCCAGCCACCGGTCATATTGAATAAATCAGCAAAATCTTGTCCTACTTCTGCCTCCATTTGTGAAGTTGCCATAGAAGATTCCAATGCCACATTATTCGGATTCCAAAGCATAGCGAAGTTATAAGCAAGCAAGGCAGGCATCAATGTCTCAGCGTTCATTTGCCCCCAATAACGCCCAGCAGAATGCCAAGGGATTGATCCTGCACGCATCCGTTGACTGACTTCATCCAAGACTTCCACCATATGCTCACGAGTGGCGATATATCGAGGTGCTTGTTTGTCGGCTTCACTAATGGCTGCAACGTCACCAGGAAGATAATTCTCTCTCCAGCCTAAATGTTCATCGACCATCTTGTTCAATTGCATTTTGTAAAATGCGCCATTTTCTGATTTGTCGCCAATAAAGACGGCTTTGATATCCATATCTTTCATGTCTATTACCTCCATATTGTTCTCGTTGGCCAACGATTTTGTAACTGCAGATGAAACCATCCATCTGTATCACACTACTGACTATAGAACAAAAAATGAGATAATTTTTTTTATAACATTGTAAAATAACCCCTTTTTTTAGAAAAAAATAAAGAAAGTCTGATTTTTCAGAATTTTCTACTCATAATAACGAATATTTTATAAAAACATGAGATAAAAAACTGTTGTTTCTTAAGTGTGTTTAAAAATAAATACGTATATTAAAAAAATAATTATTTTATTTATCCGTTTACTCATCCATTTTTTACTTTTATTGTATTTTTTTCACAAGGATTTTTTCTCTTTATATTTTTATAAAACATCGTTTTATAACAAAAAAGCTTGTCAACACAAGCTTTTTCATTCATATGAAAAAAAATAAAGGTGTTTTAAACTTTAAATCATGGCATAATGAATGGTACATTGTTCAACCATCTACAAAGCGGAGGAGTTTTAATGTTTGAAGACTATTTGGAAAAAAATATTTTACGCCAGTTATTTCTTTGCGGTCAATTCTATCACAAAAAAGAAATCGATTTAGACGAACTATCCCATTTATTACAAGTCTGCAAAACAACGTTACTCAATGACATCAAAGCGATTCGAACTGAACTCAAGGATGAGATCATCTATAGCCACCGAGAAAAAGATACTTGTTCCTTGTATTTTGATCCTACGATCCCTCGTTTTCGCCTGATACAAAAATTAGCACGCCCTTCTTTATTTCTTAAAACTTGTCAGTTATATCTTGAAAATGAACCTAATTATCTCCAACTGACTGAAATCGAGTATATTTCTGTTAGCAAAGCGTATTCATTAAAAAAACAAGTACTTGCTTATTTTGAAGATTGTGACATTCAAATCCAACACCACTCTCCACGATTTACGGAGATCGAACGTCGTTTATTATTATTGAATGTGACTTATCGAACGGGTACCTTGAAGATCCCAACACTTCCAGCAGACTACTTCCTGGCAATAGATGAATTTATCGAATCGGTAACCTTTAATAGCAGGCGTATCTACGATAAAGACAACCGTGAGATCTTACGTATTGGATTGTTGATCAGCTATTTGTCTCAAAAAAGGCATCCCTTATCGATTGAACAAGATTTTATAGCCGAACTTCAAAAACGCCCCATTTATCAATATGTGATGGATGCATGGCATACAACTAAACTAAAATATTATTATCAAGAAAATGAAGTATACTTTGCTTTGATCTTATTTAATCTCAGTGATTATGGCTTCAATTCTTACCAAGCAATCGAAGAAGACTTCTGTCACCTCCATCAAGTTTTCATTGAAGATAGCCAATCAATCAAGCAACTGATTACCCAGTTTGAAAGCTATTTCAATCGAAAATTCATCGGTAACCGAGCATTCGAACGCGCTTTAATTCGTTTGATGCGCACCGCATGGGATAATTATCAACTCTTTGTACCTGAAAAATTTTATCTTCTGTCCCCAGAACAGCAATCCTTATTAGCCGAAATACAGCCTTTATTCAACCAATGGTTAGCCCAATTACCTTATAGACTACGACTTAAAATCAATTGTTTGGAAGCTTTCGTTATTGAATTAAGTGGCATTTTACGCATTAATAAAACAAAACTCCACGTCCGTATCGTTACCAACTCAGACGTAAAATATCTGATTTACCGAGAAGCCTTAGAGTCCGTCACTACTTTCGATATGGAAGTCGATCCCGTTGTTTATCAGCACTTAGATGAAGCGATAAAAAGTGCTGCACAACAAGAAAACACTCGGATTTTATGTGAAAAAACTCTCTATACGCCAGAAGCAGAACAGTTTCCGACAATTGTTCCCGTTTCCGTAGACACAATTGAAAAATCGATTGTCTGGGCAGTTCAAGCAGTTCGATAAGCCGTGCTGGGAAAAACCGGCGTATGCTTCACTGAAAGCCAGCTTCCAGTGAAAAAACCAAGTTGTTAGCACAACTGTTTAATAACGTTCGTTCTATAAACTGGCCGATGTTAGGCAATTAAAAAGCAAAACAAAAAATCTCAAAACTTGGAAAGTTGTTTTGAGATTTTTTCTATATTGCAAATGTTTCTACGTTGGCACATCGTAATAAACGAGTTGCGTGATATTTATAACTTATTGTCGTGCATCCGAGCCGATTTCTTTATTTAAAAAGAACGAAATGATCGTTCGGATCACAACCAAAGCAGCTAACTGGAAGACATCTTCCAAGGTTGGTTTGATAATGGACTCAATGATACCAGCTGAGATCAGGACTTCTAAACTCAACAAGATATAGCCACCTAACATTTTTTTGATTGCATTGTTTTGGTTAATCCGCTCTGCTTTGATTCTTCGTTCCGTAAAAGAAAAGTAGAGAAAATCTTTGATAGCTAACCAAGCACCCCAGAGAATGATTAAAATAGCAAAAACGTCTAATACGATGACTAATAGTTCCAAATAAGGGGCAAGTTTCTCGATCAAATTAATTTCCATTATGTGTTCCTACCTTTACTTGCTTTTTATCTTGTGTTTCTAAATTCAAGAAATAGGAAATAATCGTTCGAATAATGATGATCACTGCTAATTTTAAAATATCTGTCCAAGTTGGTTTGATAACTGATTCAATGATATCTGCTACCACTAGCACCTCTAGACTCAGCAAAATATAACTAGCCAATAATTTGCGTACTTCCGCATTTCGGAAATTACGCTGTTCGTAGTCTTTTTTCAGTGGGTGCCAGTCAAAAAGATTTTTTAAGACTAAAAAAATCCCTACCAGCAAAATAATGATTGAAGCAATATTTAAAATTGCGATCAACCAGTCCAAATAAGTTATCAAATTTGTATCAAACATCTCACTGTCCCCTCTCACATTCATTTTAGTTCACGAACAAATGCCTACTGTTTGATGATAGAGAAAAAGCACGAAATTAGCAAATCATCTTTTCTTTGAGAAAATAAATTCGTTTCAATGCTGAAAAGACTGAACAATTGTGTCCTGTTCCGTAAACATATCCATTCATTTTTAAAAGGCACGATTCCCACTTTCAATGATCAAAACTTAGCAGATTCAACAACTGAAGACACTTTCCTATATATAAGTAAAAAAAGAGCCTACTTTTCATGATAAAGTAGGCATCTCCATTCATTCAAAACAACATAACTCTAAAGCTACCTCTTATCATAGTTGATGAGGTCAGCACTCAAAATAACACAAAACTAAAACAGCGATCGAGTAAAGTACAACGCTTCTACATTTTGGAAACATTCAAAACAACATAGCTCTAAAACAGAAAGTAAATCTCGTTCGATTCTTTGACTGTTTTGGAAGCATTCAAAACAACATAGCTCTAAAACGATGGAACTTGGCAATACTTTGAAATATACGTTTTGGAAGCATTCAAAACAACATAGCTCTAAAACTCATTTTTAGAATTTCTCAAATTTTAGTAAGTTTTGGAAGCATTCAAAACAACATAGCTCTAAAACCTCGCAGAAAAATTTTTTTCTCACGAAATCTCGTAATCGCGCTACTCGTCCATAGCAAAACTTTCGTCTTGAATGCTCATTCATGCTGTTTTTTTGTTATTTTGATTGTTCTTATTTTACCACATTTCTTCACACAAAAAATAGTCTTGATCTAAAACAGTTTGCTTCAATCCTTTTATTTTTCGTGGTTCGATAAAAAGGACAGGCATATGACACAAAGAAATATATTCCTGTAGTTCAGCCATTTCTGTGGTTGTTAAGTACGCTCCAACATTGATAAAAACCAAGCATTTCTTTTTCACTAGATACTTATAAATCTGTAAAATCTCCATTATTTTTTGAAAGATTGATTCTGGTTGCGTCGTAATTCTTATTTTTAATGCTTTGAATAGCTCAACCATACTCATTTCTTCACAGACTAAATCTAATTCATGTTCTAAGAGTTCCTCACTAATCCCTTCCTGAACCTTGGTGGTTAATTGATCAATCCTTGATTTTAGTTCGATGTTTTCATTTAATTGTTGCTCTAAGTCAGCATAGATCAGCTTCAATGTAGTTGGAGCTTGGCTATCAAAACTTAAGATATCCGTCACAACCATCAATTCTGATGGTTTGAGTAGCTGTAATTTATCATTGAAAAACTTTAACATGCTATTTTCACCATACTGGTAAACTCCATGAACGACTTTTGAAAAAACTTCCACATCTTCAATTACAAAAATCAGCGTTTTTTCAAAGCTTATCGGTTGTTCTAATAAAGAAAAGTTAAGGTTCATCCTCCACATCCTCTCCTAAAAAAATGACTCGTTCATCTGAATTAGCTGGACTCAGGTCTTTTTCCCCACACAAATAAACCATTCGTGAAAATTGTTTTTCAGTGACCGTTAGTAAGGTAACTAAGCCCTTTTTAGGATGATGGGCTTTTAATCGACCGAGCATCGCTTGATTAGCAGTACCGTTCAACAAAAACTTACTATATACTGAAAATTGATGCATGATAAAACCTTCACTCAGTAAAAACTTTCTGAACCTTCGATAAACTTTTCGATCATCGCTCGTCTCTGTCGACAGATCAAACATTAATAACATTCTCATGTAACGATAACTCATATTCCGAAATAAGGAACTCCTTTCCCTTCATTATTCAATGTTTTAATCGTTTTATTGGTGTAATCCGACACGATATTCGTTAAGAACATTTCTTTTTTCCCATATAAATACTTTTGTGAAAACAAATCAAACAGCCTTCTTTTGATAATCGGGAAAGGTTGATCACGATATGTATAAACAATTTGATCAACTAGCGGACGAAATGGTTCCATCAAGTCACTTGCTAGATTAAAATCATTAAATTGGTTCGCATGTTTTAAACCGAATTGTGTCATACAACCATTTTTAACGATTTCTCTTGCAAACAAACTCATTAGCAGCGTATAACCGTAATCTAACCCCGCATTGATTTCATTCGACTCCTCCCGCGTGAATTGATTACCAAACAACGTTTGAAAGTAGATTCTTGCCGCATGCCCTTCACGATTCGTCGGATCAAATGTTTCCAATTCTTCTGATAACTTGGAAAGCGCAGATGCCTTTTCAACAAAATCATTTTCTTGTAAAAAACGACATTGGTTATGGATCTTTTGGGCAATGATCGTTGTCCAAACTACGCCCTTCAAGTCCGATTCCCACTGAATTTGTTTAGATAACTGCAAACTACTATCATGTCGCCCATAATAGGAGAATAATTGCGATGACGGCAATCGCTTGTCATCGCAAAATATCACTAAGATTTTTTCATCTGTTAAACGCTTCAACAACATTGTCGTGATCGTGATATCGGTTGTTTCTAAAATAAGGATATCGATCTCAGACAAATGGATTTTTTCCGTTTGTTGCGCATTTTTAAACACCAGATGATTATTTGCATAAGTCAGTTTAGAATGGGTATTGATTACTACTGTTCGCCAGCCCATAAGTCACCCATCCTTATCCTCGTTTCGTATAAACCAGTGACCGACTGGTAAATGATCGTAGCATCCCAAATCTCTGTTAAGCTGGTATAACGTTTTCGAGGGATCGTTACTCCGAAAAATTTAAAGTCTGCTGGAGCACCTATCGCATTGAACTGTAACAACTGCAAAAAGGATTGTGCGATCATCGAAGTCTCTCCATATTTGTTTTCTTCATAGAGTTCTTGAATTCGCTCTATATTTTTATCCGCAAGTGTATACTTTTCTGCAAAAGCGAGAACTTCGGTTAAGATGGCTGAGAAATCAGAAAGATGAGTATTGACGTAGTCAAAACTTTCTTGATAGGTGATTTTGTCATAATGCTGCGCATGGTATAACAAGGTTACTAATTGGTCCGATAAGATGAAAGGATTCCCTTTTTGCGACTCCTTGTGACTTGCCAGGAATCTTCTGCGCCCATTATCAAACTCAAACAAGGTATATTTTGGCAATTTGATAAACTCTGTCACCTGAGGAAAGCCTTTTTCTTTTAAAAATGTAGTCGGATCTTTTTCAAAAGCCGCTTGTTCCATGATGGTAATTCCTTCAATTGCCCTGGTTTTCTTTTGTGTCTTCCCTTTGGCATAAACAAACGCAATGGCATAGGCAATGACTGGACTTCCAAAACCACCGTACTTCGTCACATCCCAATTATTTTTCCGTTCGATCAGTTTATCAGGTTTTTCTTTTGAATTGACCGTTTCCTTATAGAAACCACCTTTTTGTTGTTCGACTTTTTTCACTACATTCACTTGATGGGAGCTAAGAACTTTTTTGATCCGTGGGAGATGATGGCTTTTTTCCCAATAAATTTCCCCATTTTCATCGCAAAACGGTTCGTCTGATTCAAGGAACTTTAAAATATTGGAATAAAATTCTTTTTTAGCGGTAGCTTTATTTTCTCTTGCTAAACTATATTTGACATACTTTCCATAGACAAATTCAGGTGCTAATTTAGGGTACCGTTTTAACAAAACATTCGCAATGAAACCATTTAAATACGCATCATGCGCATGATGATGTGGATTGATCTCACGTACTTTATAAAGCCCAAAAGTTTGTCTGAATTGGCTCGTCAATGTTGCTTTTAGCGTAATAATCTGTACCCCATCACAATCTGTTCCTTCCTCTTCCTGATTAAACGATTGATGTAAAATATTCGCAACATGTTTCGTGATTTGTCTCGTTTCGACTAATTGCCGCTGAATAAAACGAGCTTTATCCTCTGGTGTCAGTTCAATTTTAGTTAAATACGCATATTTTTTGGGACTAATCAATTTGGCTTCTTTCAGTTGATTCCAAAAGATCCGTTGCTCGTTGACTATTTGTTTACTCGGCACATCGTCGCGCTTCTTTTGATTTTGTTTACTAGCAACTAACACCTTGTTATCAATAGAATTATCCACAATAAAACTTCTCGGTATGATATGATCCACTTCGTATTGGTGAAGATTCTCGATTTCTAGCGGTTCTCCCGTATACATATCTCTGCCATTTTGCAAATAGTACAGGTACAACCGTTCTTTTTGTAGCGCTTTGTTATCTGTTGGCTGTTCTTTTAATAACGTGCTTCCTATCTGTTTCAACCCATTTTCTAAAGCTTTAAGACGTGGTTTCGTCCGATGCGTTTTTTGGTTTTCTCTTGCCATTTCGATCACGATATTCTTTGGTTTGTATCCAATGATCGCAATCAGTTCTTCCACGATTTTAAGACTTTGCCAAATTCCTTTTTTGATCGCCGGACTTCCTGGTAAGTCTTGTATGACGTCAACTAATGATTTATGTTTAGAAAACACCGTTGCTTTTGCAATTTCTTCTTTAAAAGATAAATGCTCATCATTGATCAGCTGCATCAAATTACGGTTACGGTTAGCCGGAACGTCATCATCGTTGATTAGATAATCAAGGATCGTTTTATTCGTTTTTCGATCTCTGATGCCATGGATCAATTTAGCTGAGAATCTTCCCCAGCCAGTGTAATGTTTTCTTGCAAATTCTTTGAGCAACTTTTCACCGAAGACCTCTTGATACTTACTTAATTGATGTTTAATCATTTGCCGGTCTTCAAAAATGGTGAGTATTTTTACGATATCCTCAAAAATCGGTTCCATTTCGGGCTGTTCCAACCACTCTTGCATGGCTTTTTGGTTTGTTTTTGCTAATTTCATAAAATCATGATACGTGCTATACGAAGCATTAAATGCTTTTTCAATACCAAAAATCTGGGCATTTTCAATATGGTAATGCGTATACAAAAAGTTTTGTAATTTTTTGACAGTGATTTTCCCTCGCTCTTTTTGAAACAACTGTTTAAAAATCTGCTGTTTCTCATCACCGGAAAAATACTGTTTCACACCTCGTTCATCTTTATAGCTCACTTTGGTTAGTTCATTGAAAATCATATATTTTTGATAAAGTAAGCTATTTTTAGGAAGTACTTTTTCTGTCGGTAAATACGTATCTTGCTTTGTCATTCTTTGAATAAAACGCATCGCTGATTTTTCGATATCTACGACTTCTGAAAAATTCCACGGATTGATTTTTTCAGCTGTTTTCCGCTCGATCCAAGCAAAAGAACTAGCCTCTTGTTCTTTTGCCAAAGGACCGACATAATAAGGGATTCGAAATTTGAATAACGCAATGATTTTTGGTCCTGCTTCTTCTAGAAATGGATAATGTTGTTTTTGTTGATTAATGATCGCTTTCAATTCTGTTAAATGTACTTGATGAGGAATAACCCCATTGGTATAAGTACGTTGTTTCAATAAAAAGGTTTCTTGATCGATTTTTTCTAGAAAAGGTTCACTTCCTACTATCCCACTTAGCTCTTTTTTGACGAATTTATAAAATTCTTCTTGAGTTGTTTTTCCTTTGATATAACCAGCATAACCATTTTTGGTGGTATCTTTGAAAAAAACCGTTGCTTTTTGCGGTACGTTTTCTTTCACAAATTGTTTGAATTTTGCCAAATCAGCTTTATGCCGTTCATACCGTTCGACCATCCCTGAAGACAGTTTTGCTTGCGTATGTTTGACAGTTGAAGAAATAATCTCTGATAATAAGATCGCATCATGGACTTTCTTCGCTTGCAAAAAGATATCTAGGTACTCATCACCGATTTTTTCTAACAAAGACTCCAGATCTTCTTCATAGGTTTCCTTTGAAAATTGGAGTTTTACTTCTACTTCCAAATCAAATATACGTTTAAAGTTCGCTTGATTCCCAACGATCAATTTTAAACATTGAGCAAAAAAGCTGTTGATTTTTTCTGTAGGATAATATTTGAGGATTTCTTCCACTTTTTTCGTCTTCGATAATTTATCTGTCAAAATAGTTAAAACGGGTTGGTGAACGATCAGTGGTTGATCTGATTGTTTGCCATACTGTTCTAAAAAAACACGAAAGCTTTCTTCAATAGAGGTATTCTCCGTATCCAAGTCTCCTTCAAACAAAAAATGACCACGATATTTCAATAGATGAGCCAATGCCAGATAAACCAAACGGAGATCTTCTTTTTCCGTTGAATCGACTAACTTTTGGCGCAAATGATAGATTGTCGGATATTTTTGATAATATTCTTTTTCTTCCTCTAACGTGGGGAAAATCGATGCTGGTTTGTATTGTTTTTCTTCTGGAACTAAGAAGCTTTCTTCCAAACGTACAAAAAAGCAGTCATCTTGTTTGCAGAGTTCTTCAGCAAAAAGATCTTGTAATTTGCTGAGTCGATATTTTCTGCGAGCCAATCTTCGGCGATTCGTTCGCTTAGTTCTTCTAAACTCCGCTGTTTGACCTTCATCAAATAATCGTGCGCCCCAAAAATTTTTTTTGATTTTCTTTTTTTCAGTATTTCCGTGAACGCTCATTTTCCTTTTCATTAATTGATAATCATCTGTTAGTACCGCCCAGCCCACAGAATTGGTTCCTATATCTAAACCAATCGTATAGTCCTTTGTCATTCACTATCCATCCCTTCTTTTAACATTTACACAACTTAGCAAGTTGTCTTCTTTACAATTGCCAACCATCATGAATAGTTAGACAAAGTGATTTTCTTTTTCTACTTGTAACTCTTTGGTATTATGCTATAATCAATTTGTTGGTAGCATTCAAATCAACATAGCGAGTTAAAATAAGGCATTGTCCGTTATCAGCTTTTAAAGCAAGCACTGTCTCGGTGCTTTTTTATTTTGCCTTTTTTTGTTATATATAGGATTTTTAACAGTTTTACTATAACACAAAATTTTTATGCGATTTTTATTTTTGAAAGCATTTTATTTAGAATTTTGATTTTAAAATCAAATCTAATGAAACTTTTTTCAAAAAATAATTCTAATTACCTAATGATTCATCAGATATAAAATAACACAAACCTCTTACATATCCTTTCATTGCTATCTGGCAAACCATTCTTTCCAGATTTTCTGCCAATCTTGATTTTCTTCCCAAGCTTTCCATTTTTTCAGCTGACCAACTTTTCGATTCCATTGACTTACTTGTGCTCAAAATTAGACACTCTGTTCAATCTGTCCAAAGTTTGGATATTTGGTTACCCTATCATTTGGCAATTAGAATGAAAGGTTCTATCCTTTTACATAGAAGGACGAGAGAAAAAACAAAGGAGGAACATCTTATGAGTAAAAAATGGATCAAACTAGGTATTGGACTAGGCATATTAACATTGGGTGCTGTTTATCTTGGTAAAAAGACAGGCTTGTTAGAAGATGATCGTCATTTGTATGATGAATTTGAATCGATCTAGTTAAAGAAACGAATCGTCAGACTGTTCACTTGTAAAATACTGGAGGAATCACAATGAGAAAAAGTAAAGCAATAATGATTGGCGCTGGAATCGCCAATATGGCAGCTGCTGTTTATTTGATTCAAGAAGGAAACTGGCGTGGTGATCAGATTACGTTTTATTCTTTAGATGACCATGGCTCCAATGATGGTGCCCCAACGGATACCGTTGTCGATGAATATTGGAATAAAAATCATCCCTTAGAAAACAAAAAGGGCTATATCGCCCGTGGTGGACGTATGCTCAATTATCGAACATACGTGGATTTGATGGATCTCTTAAGCCGAATCCCCTCTGTCACCGAACCAGGAATGACTGCGGCTGAAGATACTAGAGATTTTGATGCAAAACACCGAACATTTGATAAAGCACGTTTGATGGAAGGCGGCAAAGGAATTATTGACGGAGGCAAACTAGGATTTAACAATAAAGATCGTTTGTTATTGACTAAGCTGATCGCCATGCCTGATTCAGAAGAAGAAAAATTAGATAATGTCACAATTGAAGAATACTTTAAAGATGATCCTCACTTCTTTGAGACAAACTTTTGGTTTATGTGGGAAACAACTTTTGCTTTTCGTACTCGTAGTTCTGCCCAAGAACTTCGTCGCTATATGCATCAAATGATTTATGAATTTACACAAATCGAACATTTGGTAGGAGTAAACCGAACTCGCTATAATCAGTATGAAAGTATCATGTTGCCATTGATCAATTATTTAAAAGACCAAGGATGTCAAATCATTTTGAACCGCCGCGTAGTCGATTGGGAATTCAAAGAAACTCCGATGCAAGATGAAATTACAGTGACTGGCTTAAAAATGATCAACACGTTAACCAATGAGGAAGAACACGTCGTGGTTGATGGTGATACGGGTGTGTTTTTCACTAACGGATCAATTACTGATTCGGCTACACTAGGTGACTACGATACACCAGCTGTTGAAAATATGGATTATGGTGCTGCTTCTAGCTTGTGGAAGAAAGCCAGTGAACGTTTCTATAATTTAGGTAACCCTGACAAATTTTTTGCCGATCGTGATGCCAGCGAATGGGTCAGTTTCACTTTAACAACTAAGGATCATTTGCTTTTAAATGAAATTACTCGGATCACGACACAAGTCCCTGGTAATGCATTGAATTCATTTATCTCCACTACACCAATCACGCCACTCGGACAAAAAGATGTCAACATGTCGATCGTCGTTCATCACCAACCACATTTTACTTCACAAAAACCAAACGAAACCGTCATTTGGGGATATTTCTTATACCCTCGACGTCGTGGAGAATTTGTGGATAAGCAATATATCAAGATGACTGGGAAAGAAATGTTAGAAGAATTGATCGGACAACTTTCGAAAGTCGATCCTGGTCCTGAAAATATTCGAACGAAGGAAACCGAGATTTTTGATAGCGTTGTGAATAATATTCCTGTGTATATGCCTTATGCTTCTGCATTATTTAATAATCGAGCAAAAAGCGACCGACCAAAAGTGATTCCTCAACACTCAACGAACTTGGCATTTACTGGAGAATTTGTCGAACAACCTTATCAAATGATCTTTACGGAACAAAGTGCCGTACGCTCTGGCGAGATCGCTGCTTTCCATTTTGCTGGTATTCCAATGTCACGTCTTGTTAAAACTCCAAGATATGACAAAGATATTCCTACATTGATGCGTGCTGCTAAGAAAATGTTTGAATGATCGATGCAATAAGGTATCAACAAGGAACAACCGCAACAAAAAATGACTGTCACTTCCTAGTAACGGGAGTGACAGTCGTTTTTTAGTATTTCATCATTCAACGAATGATTTTTATTTAGCTATTATCTTAGGCTTTTTTAAGGTACTGCTTCCAGTTTTCAGCCACTTTTTATTTTGCCGTTTCTGCAGAAGCTTACTTCCCCCACCGAATAATACAGCACAAAACAAAAGAATGCCCCCAATAATCGCTGGATACATCAGTAGATCTTGCACGTAATGTGTCATTAATTGTAAAGTCGCTTGTGAATGAAAAGCTATATTATGTAAAACGTCTTGTATATAAAGCAATCCTGCTAAAACACAAAACATACTTCCAGTCGTTCCCAAAATAAACATACCGTAACGCAGGAAAGAAAAGGGTGTTTTGTTAATTAACCGATATAAATAGACTAGCCAAAACGCCAATAGACCCAGACAGATGTAAAAAAGAGGTACCACTATTTTTCGAGCAGACACGATGTTTTCGATAAAAATAGTCAAGTATCGATCACCTAATGCACTTTGGAAGTGATACATGTAAATAAAGATCATTGTCTCGATTTTATTTTTTTCCTCTTTATCGATAGTCAGTTGTTTTTTTGTTGCAATTGTAGCCACCGCTTGAGCAATTTTCTCACTCACCTCATTGCTGTCTCTTAGCTCATAATTTGTTTCTTCATATGTATGTTGAATAAATGGTCGAAGAGCTTCTTCGACAAAACTTGGTGAAAGTGCCGTTGCAACGACCTCTGAAAATTCACTTTCTTCTGTGTTTTCTTTCCGAAAATTCTGAGCAGCTTCTGCGAGGACCAATTCGCTATACTTTGTTTTTTCGATTTGACCGAGTAAATACGCCTGATCAAAAAACGTCACTTGAATGATTCCTACGGAAATAATCACAAACAAAGTCACTGAACAAGCAAATGTGACCATCAGTTTTCTGATTTGTTCTCCCTTTTTTTCTTTTATCACAAATAACCTCCCTTTTGATCTATTTTTTAATCTGTTATTTACTTAACCTAAGAAATCAACATAATTTAATTATACTTCTAACTATAGAGCTTCTCAATGTAAACCAAATAATACACTAGTTATTTTAAAGTGATTTCCCCTTTACTAAAAGCGTTTCACTACTCAAAAGCCAGCTCCTCCTTTAGAATGAAATTAGCTGTTCGTTCAAAAAATGACATGTTATAGGGTTTGAAGAAAGGAGTTTTATTTCATGAAAGCTGTTACCTGGCAAGGAAACCAAAAAATGGAAATCAGAAACGTAGATGATCCAAAAATCGTGGAACCGACAGATGCTATTATTCGAATTACCGCTACTGCGATTTGCGGCTCGGATCTTCACCTCTATCATCATGGGGAGGCTGTTTTAGAAAAAGGATATGTCGTTGGTCATGAACCAATGGGGATTGTTGAAGAAGTAGGTCCTGCAGTAAAAAAACTAAAAAAGGGACAGCGGGTCGTTATTCCTTTTAATATTAGTTGTGGGCATTGTCATTTCTGTACCCATGAGATGGAAAGTCAATGTGATCGCTCAAATCCAGATCAACTTTATGGTGGTTTATTTGGCTTTGGCCGTTTAAATGGGAATCATTGGGGTGGTCAAGCTGAGTATCTTCGGGTACCGTTTGCTGATAGCACTTCGTTTATCGTACCTGACAATGATCTTGCAGATGAAAAAGTCCTTTTCTTATCTGATATCCTTCCAACTGCTTATTGGAGCGTTCAAAATGCCAACGTAAAAAAAGGCGATACTGTAGTGGTCTTAGGGTCAGGACCAGTTGGGTTGTTTGCACAAAAATTTGCCGCTATGGCAGGAGCAGAGCGAGTGATTGCTGTCGATCCGGTCCAACATCGTATTGATAAAGCCGCTCGTTACAATCATGTAGAAACTTATTTGTTAGAAGATACTCAGTCTGCTGGGAAAGAACTTTACGAATTAGCAAAAGGTGGCGCTGATGTCATCATTGATTGTGTAGGGATGGATGGCTTGGAACCAGTGAAAGAAAAAGCTAAGAATCTCGTTAGTTTGCAAAGCGGGACGATTTCACCGATCCAAATGGCTGCGCAAGCTGTCAAAAAATTTGGAACCGTACAAATCACTGGTGTTTATATGACCCCAGCTTCTTCGTACCCACTACAAGAATTTTTCATGAGAGATATCACAGTGAAGCATGGTCAGGCACCGATCGTTCATTTGATGCCTAAAATTTACGAGATGATTGCTGCGGGTCTGTTCGATCCAACCCAAATCATCACACATGCGATGCCTTTAGCTGATGCTGCCCGAGCATACGAGATTTTTGACAAAAAAGAAGATAAAAATATCAAAGTTGTTTTGAAACCTTAGCTTTGTTCACAGATAGGTGAGTGAGAGATGCCAGAAATAAAACGAAAAAGCCATGAAATAGATATTGGGAAAGAAGAAGATATCGAAATTGCTGGACAACGTTTTCGTCTTTATTTCCAGAACCGCTATACATTATTGTCTCTTGCAGTTGATTTATTAACAGGGATTTTTTATATTTTTGGAAGCGTAGCGTTGTTAACAGATATTCCAGACCGTTATAGTACCTATTGTTATCTAGTAGGAGCGATCTTTTTGACTGCACGACCTATTTTGAAAATAGTACGTAATGTCTTCATCTATGACGAGAAAAAAAAAACAAAAAAAGAGCGAAAAAAAAGAATGAATAAGAAAGCTTCCTAATTTTTCGGTAAAAAGACGGAACGCCTATTTAGGACAGCGAGCTCATTCATGCTTTTCCAACAAATCAACCATTCTAAATTCCAGGACTGATAGAACTTTCTATTGCTCCTGGAATTTTTTTGAAGCTAAAAAATGGGACCGTCCACTAATAATACTCGAATAACCAATATACCAACAAAAATAGCATCAAGAAACAATTTCCGATTTTTCTTGGCATTGCTCACCAGAAACAAAAGATTACTGATCAGATAAAGAACCCTTTTGAGTAATCAACTCCGATCACGTTGTAAAAATCGCTAGTTGATATAAATAAACCGGGATCCCTTCATTATCTTGCACTGTCGTCAGATATTCCCACTCATATCTTTCATAAAAACCTGTATGGTCAGTCGCTACATAGAGCTGCGAAATCCCAAGCGCCCCCATATCCTTTCGAATAAATGATAAAATCTCTTTGGCAATTCCTTGATTACGATATTCTTTTTCAACAAACAACGCACAAACATTCGGAGTCAAATCTGGACGATCATGAAAATCATTCGCGATGACCCCTGCTCCAGCGATAATTTTTTGTTCTGACGTCACGACTATATACCATTGAGGAACAGCGTTAGATGATTGAAGAGAATCTTCCATGCTCTCTTGGTAAAAGGAAAGCGGAAGATGCCATTTTGACGTAAACCATTGCGCTGCCTGTTCCAACCATTCAGGTCTTTCTCTGATCTTAACCAACTCATAACCTTTCATTTCGTCCTTTCACTCCCCTATACATTTGCACTATTATAGCACGCTTGTTATCGAAATGGTTTTTTTTAAACTCCAAAAAAACCTCCTTTTATCCTTCTTTTTCACTAAGAAAAAAGAAAGCAATCCTTGAGCCATTTATCCAAAAAAAAACAGTTGTCATGACCTCTGTCAGACAACTGTTTTTTTTGATCGCTCATTAAACGAAACAAGATCTTTTCACTAAAGAATAGCTACTTTTGATTGTATGTGCTGTTTCTTTCTTTTATGTGCTTTTAGCCGTTTAATGCTTCTTTTCTTTTTTCTTGAACTGTCGCTACTTTCACAAATGGTAGGTAAATCAAGACAGATAAGATTAAGTTGATAGCAGCTAAGACACCGCCAGCGATACTTTTTGTTGCTAATACCCCACCGATTACTGGTGGTGTTACCCATGGTGGCATCACCGTTGCAGCTGGAACTAGTCCGGTAGCAGTAGCAAAATAAGCAACAGATACTAAAACCATTGGGGTTAAAATAAACGGAATAAACATAATTGGGTTCAATACGATTGGTAAACCAAACATTGTTGGTTCATTGATATTGAAAACACCTGGTGCGATCGACAAGTTCGTAACAACCATATAAGGTTTATTTCTACGTCCCACTAAATAAATCGCTAGTAACAGACCTAATGTTGCCCCTGTACCACCTAAGTTGACAAAGCTATCAAAGAAAGGTTTGTTTACAATGTATGGTGCGCTATGACCAGCAGCAATCGCATTAACATTCGCTTCGATTGCTGGTGCATTGATTGTTTGCATCAAAGGGTCTACCATGTTTGCCCCGTGTAATCCAAAGAACCATAAGAATGGTGTAATGAATGCTAACAACAAAGCTGATGGATAAGAATTGGCTAGTCCCATGAATGGTTCTTGGACAATTGTATAAAACGCGCCTACGATATCATCTACACCAAATGCAGCAAAGATCGCAGCAATCAAAGCAAAGAATGAGATCGTGATCATTGCAGGTAATAATGAAGCAAAGGCTTTAGCTACAGCTGGTGGCACGCCATCAGGCATTTTGATGATTAATTTTTCATTTCCACTTAAACGAACAAAGATTTCTGTTGAAATAATCCCAACAATAATTGCAATAAATAAACCATTTGAGCTCATGCCCAACGCTCCGCCTAATGCGAAGAATGAACCTAAAGAAATTACTCCAGCAGAAACGCCGTCTTTACGATAACCATTTGCCAAATGATAAGCAAGTAGAAAGGCGATCAAAACTGAAAGAATCGCAAATGTACCATTCCAAGCAGCTGCGCCAAATCCTTTCCAAGCTTCGCCACCAAAAATTTTATTCATTAATTCTTGGAAACCAGGAATAGGCAAGTTATTGATCATTACTGCTAACGCACCTAAAATCATCAAAGGCATACTGACCATAAATGAATCACGAATCGCTACTAAATGACGTTGAGCACCAATTTTTGATGCCACAGGTATAAAATGTTTCTCCATAAATGCAACAAATTTATCCATGTTTCTTTCCTCTTTTCTATTTCACCAGTTTACTTTAAGCATCTAAACGTCGATATAAATCAATGATTTCTTTTGCTAAATCTGCAAATGCAATCGAAGTCATCAGATGGTCTTGGCTGTGAACCGTTAATAAAGTCACTTCCATATGATTACCTTGTGCTTCTTGTGTTAACATTTCTGTTTGAGAGTGATGAGCTTGCACTAAAGATTCTTCTGCATCTTTGATTTTTGCATCAGCTAACTCAAAATCTCCTTTTTTCGCTGCAGCAATCGCTTCCATTGCATCGCTTTTTGCATTTCCGCCAAACATGATCAAACCCATGATTGCTTCAAGATTTTTTTGCTCTTGCATTGTTGGTTTCCTCCATTATTTATTGATTAATGATTCTGCTTGTTCTAATACTTTGGCACCGTTCATCATACCGTAATCTTGCATATTGATTACATCTAAAGGAATTCCTTTTGGTGCTAATTTTTCAGCAAATTGATTTTGCATAAAACGTACTTGTGGGCCTAAAAGTAAAACGTCTACATTTTTTGATTCTAATTGATTGTCTGCATCTGAAGCAGATACTGCAAAGATATCAGCCTCGATTCCTTTTTCTTCTGCCGCTTTTTGCATTTTTGTTACTAATAAACTAGTACTCATTCCAGCTGAGCATACAAGCATGATTGTTTTCTTTTCCATTTTCTACACTTCCCTTTCTTGTATCTTACACTTTTATATAAAGCAATTACCGTGCCAACTTTTAAAGCGCTTTAATCCCTTGTCGTGCTAACGCTTCCAAAAGAACACGGTGTCGATGCACACTTCTTTTTTCTTTGCACACTAAAATTAGTGTGCAAACGTTGATCATTTCTCTGATAACTTTATGTAGCTAATTCATGGTATCAAAAAAAATAAGCCGTAGTTTCGCAAAAATGACTCCTTTGAGCGAATTCCAGCTTATTTTCATCTGCTTGTCCTACTATTCACTTTTTGTCGTTTCTTGGAATTTTTCATTTAATTGGGTTAATAACTCAATTTGTAATTGTTGTAATTCCAGCATTTGTTGCCATTGCTGTGACATCAAATAATCGATTTTTTCATGCAACAAACTAATTTCTAACTCAGCTTTTAGGTTTGTTTGATAATCATGGTCGGCTGCTATCCGATCTCTAGCTGCTTGTCTGTTTTGACTCATCATAATGATCGGTGCTTGGATAGCAGCTAAACAAGAAAGCACTAAGTTCAAAAGAATGAACGGATATCGATCAAATGATAGGCCAAAAAAATGTAACGTATTCAACAAGATCCAACTACCTAAAATCACTACAAAGAGAAAGATAAACGGCCAACTACCACCAAACTTGGCAATTGCATCTGCTGATTTTTGACCAAAAGTCGCTTTTTGATTGATCGTTGTATTTAAATTTTGACTAATGATTTGCTTATTTTTCAACTGCTCTAGCATTTCTTGATTAATTTTTTTTGTTTCATTCTGGTCTTGAATGATTTTTTTTTTTATATACTCAAAATGATAATTCATAAAGGTAATAAAAGGGATTTGGGACTCTATGGTCAGTTTCTTATTTTTTTGTAAAATAAATGAACGAATATCTGTATCAATTGTTTTCAGATGAACGTAATCTTGATGAGCCATGGCAACTCCTCCTTTACGTTATTTTTCTGAGAAAAAGGAAAAAACAGCTTTCGTTAGTGTCCTAAGATTTGTTCAATTTTCTGTTCTTCTTCAGGTGAGAAGGAAAGATTATCCATCATCCGAACACTTTCTTCTAATTGACTAAGTCGACTAGCGCCTACAAGCACACTGGTCACTGACTCTTGTCGTAGATTCCATGCTAAAGCCATTTGTGCTAATGTCTGTCCACGCAAATCAGCTAAATCCTGTAATTGCTTGATCTTACCCAATGTAGGTGTCACTTGATCTTCTGATAGAAAAGGAATTTCTTTGCGATGGGCTCGAGAATCTTCTGGAATCCCATGTAAATAGCGTTTAGTTAATAACCCTTGCGCTAAAGGACTAAAAGTAATAGCTCCCAGACCGGTCTCTTCTAAAACAGGTGCTAAATCTTCTTCTAATAACTCTCTTGAAAACATATTGTAACGCATTTGGTGGATAATAAATGGAGCGTTCATTTCACGTAAGATAGCAGACATTTTCTTCGTGTCTTCTCCGTTGTAGTTGGAGATCCCAATATACAGTGTTTTCCCTTGACGAACTAATTGCATAAGCGCTTCTGCCGTTTCTTCCAAAGGTGTATCTGGATCAGGACGATGATGATAGAAGATATCTACGTAATCTAACCCCATCCGTTTGAGGCTTTGATCACAACTAGCAATGATCGATTTACGGGAACCCCATTCCCCATAAGGTCCTTCCCACATGTGATAACCTGCTTTGGTTGAAATGATCATTTCATCACGATACGTTTGAAAATCTTCTTTAAAGATCCGACCAAAGTTTTTCTCTGCTGCTCCTGCTGGACCACCATAGTTATTGGCTAAATCAAAATGTGTGATCCCCATATCAAATGCGCCACGTAAAATTTCCCGTTGATTACTTATAGGATCATAATCACCAAAATTTTGCCATAATCCTAAAGACAGCAAAGGCAATCTCAACCCAGATTTTCCAGTTTTTCGATACGTCATTTTTTCATATCGCTGCTGATTTGCTACATACATATATTCTTCTCCTCCTAAACAAGTATACGCTTTCAAAAAATGTGACTCGTCACTTCTTTTTCCTAGTATGCGTACGTGTATTTCGTTTTTGATAACTATCGTTCTATGTGCATTATACGCTTATCGTTGGCGAATTACTAACAAAAATCCTCTTTAGCCTCAATCATCACCATGGATCATTTGGTAAATATCCCTAGGTAATCGGTGTTGATATCGAATTGTTTTTCGGTAAATTCTGGAAAGTATAAATCACTTGCCCATTGCCAAGCAGCTTTTTCTATATGTAAAAGTTCGTTTTCTGAAGGATTCTGAGGCCATTGTGCTACCCAGCAATTCTCTTTTCCTAAGACATCCAAGTCTAAAGTTCCATTCGTAAACCATGAAAGATTGGAATAATGAACCACCTGGGAAAAACCAGCTGCTTGAATGGCCTGACTAAACACTTGCGCATTTTCAGTCACTCTTGCTAGATTCATTTGAGGATTTTCACTATCGTTCACAACTACAGTAGAATAAGGTAAATTTAATTCTTTTAGATAGGCTAATAAATAGTAGGCTTCTTTTTCGGTGTCTTCTGCATAATTAAACCAAGCATAATGATAGACACTCACTTTCAACCCCGCCTGGATAGCATTCGCAACTTGTTCAGGGGCCAGTGGGTTCCTATAAGAATCCCCTTCTGTTAACTTAACTACTACACCTGTGATCCCATAGTTTTTCATTGTTTCATATGCTTCGACAGATAAATAACCATTATGTGAGGAAACATCAATAAAATCTTTTGGCGGTCTACTATTTTCAGAAGCAGAAATGCCTGACCCCGAATCCAACAAATTTACTCGATTATTACGTTGTTTTGCCACCACATTGTCTAGTAAATGCTGTTTGCTTTCAGTGATAATTGTTTGGGTGCTTTCTGATTTTTCATAAGTATGGACCACAAAAAATGTTGAAAATATTGAAAATACTGAAAATAAAAAAAGAACACTAAAAACCAATAAACGCCTTTTCTTCATCATAGGTACCTTCTTTCTTTTATTTGAGAGAGGTTTCTCAAATAAGTGTACCACTTAATCAACAGCGCTTACTTAAAAGTATTATTAGATTTTAATCGTTATTAAATCATCTAGCAATTTTAAGGGAATGACTGATTTTTACAGAACATCTTCCACTTACACGATTACTTATTCGTCTCCCCCAGACCATTTTTTCTTTGCCCGCTTAAAAAATAAAAATTGTTGATGAGACTTCTTGATCTTCTTATAACGTTTTTGTTGTTTTTTGTAAAATTGTTGATGATAATTTTCAGCAGGCCAAAAAGTTGTTGCTGGCTTGATCTGTGTGACGATTGGTTCCGCAAACTGATGCGAAGCGATCACTTGTTGCTTGGATTTTTCTGCTAGTATTTTTTGTTCTTCATTTTCTACAAAAATGATAGAGCGGTATTGATTCCCACGATCCTGAAACTGTCCAAAGGCATCTGTGGGATCGGTGACTTGCCAAAAAATCGCTAATAGTTCTTCATAGTTTATCATTCGCCGATCAAAAATAATCTCCACTGCTTCCACATGCCCAGTCGTGCCACTGCTAACTTGGTCATAGTTAGGATGTTCGACCTCCCCGCCAGTATATCCGGACAACACGGAAATAATCCCTTGCCGTGTTTCAAACGGTTCGACTAAGCACCAGAAACAGCCCCCGGCAAAGACGGCTTTTTCTTGATAGCGTTCATCGGTGATCTGGTGTTTCGCAAAGTCGTAAGACACTTGTCCCATCGGATCATGGGTGATCTTCAAATAAAAGTCCATCACGTCAGGCGTCAAATTCCCCCGAAGTGCTAGTGGTCGTAAAGAGACTTCAATCATTTCAAGGATTTCTTTTCTTTGTTTTCTTTCCCCTACTTGGTTTTTCGCTTGGATCAACAATGTCCGTTCCCATTCACGGGTATTAGGGTTTAAAATGAGATTGTATAATTCTGCTAGTTCTTGCTCCACCACTTTTCCCCTCACTTCTTGGTCAAATATGTAAATTCGTCCTGAATGTATCACGAAACTAGCGAAATTGCGAATAGACCGCTTAGAGGAGTCGTGGGAGAGAGTAGGCTACTCAAAAAAACTGAGACAGCCATTCTTTTGCCTGCTACAGGCAATCAAACGACTCTCTCAGTTTATTCTATTTGATATGAATGTTTATTGGTAATACACTTCGTCTAAAAATAAACCATGTGCCGGCACGGTTTCTCCTGCCTGTTGTCTTACTTTATTCTCAAAAATATCATCAATCGCCGAAACGGGTAACTTTCCTGTACCGATTTCCAAGAGTGTACCCATCAAGATCCGAACCATCTTATACAAAAAGCCATTGCCCACAAAGGTAAAGTGCAACATGCCGCCTTCTTGTTCGATTGAGAGCTCATGGATCGTACGAACTGTTGATTTTTTTGATTTTTTCAAGGCAGAAAAACCGATAAAATCATGACTTCCCATTAGTTTTTGACAAGCTTCATTCATTTTTTCCAGGTCTAGTTCTTGTGGAAAATAGAAACTATGATTTCGTTCAAAAACAGTTGGAATGGGATTATTCCACACATAATAGCTATATTTTTTCCCTGTCGCATTGTATCGAGCATGAAAGCGTTCAGGCATTTCTTCCACTTTTTTGATCACGATATCTCTTGGTAAATAGCGGTTGAGAAAAGTTAGCATTTCATTACGACTCATTTGAGAAGTCGTTTTAAAGTTTGCCACTTGTCCTCTGGCATGTGTCCCAGAATCCGTGCGCCCCGATCCAATGATCTCCATTTTTTCTCCAGTCATCTGTGAGATGATTGCTTCGATTTTGCCTTGGATCGTTTTATCGTCATCTCCCAGACGTTGCCAGCCTGAGTAACGTTTCCCATCATATTCGATCGTTAATTTGATATTTCTCATGTCTTTCATTAGACTCCCCTACGATATACATTTGCACATCACGATGTGCGGTCAAGGTTTAGTCTGACACATTTATCCTGTGGTTTCAATCAGTTTTACTAATTTCCAGCATTTAGTTAGGGCTACAGTCCGCTATGCCCTAATGTGTAAGATACTTAACCACACAATTGGTAAATAATTAAAGAAAAAACTGATCCGTTGACAAAAACCTAACTGATTCAAAACCGGCAATTGATTTAATCCGGGAATACGTGCTGCGCCATAAATTCCTGCAAAAACCAAACTGGCAACTAGTAAAATAAAAAACGATTGAGTTAATTGCGCATCGCCCATTTTGCGATACAATAAGAAAACAAATAAAGGGAACAAAATAAATCCACCATACCCAATCCCTGAACCAAGATTGTGGATCCAAGTCGAAAAATTCCAAGAAGTTTCGTTCGTGTCCACACTAAATAACCCGGTAAAAATACAATCTGTGACACCATATAGACCGATGGCAGCTGTCACTAATAGAGCAAGTGGTTTTGAAGTAGTAACAAAAGCTTGATATAACGCTGGCATTGCCAAAACATACAAGCAGCCAGATATGACCGACCAAATCAAAAATGCTTTTCGTACGGGACTACCAACATCCCCAAAAAGACTGATCACAGCAGTCATTTGATTAAGTTTGGGATAAAAAATCCCTAAAACATACGGCGTCAGAAAATCACTTACTACTCCTGACAATAAAAAATAAAATCCATATTTACGTAAAAAATCCATCCTGCATCCTCTTTTCACCAACCAGAAAAAAGAAAGTTTCATGCTCGCTTTCTTTCAACATTCTGAACATCATCTAGAAAAATTGTACCGAATTATACTAATTTAAACAAGCTTCAAGACATGCGGCACCTTGGATTTACTTGATGAGGGTAATGAGCACTTTCCTCTGAACCACAGTAGCTGATTTTATACGATCATTCCATTCTTTTCACGATATTCTTTTGGTGACTTGCCGACGATTTTTTTGAACAACTTTGAAAAATAGGTTGTGTTGTTGTAGCCGATCTCGCTAGAAATTTCATTGATATTTTGATTACTATGCAGCAGCAACCATTTCGCTTGTTCCATTCTGAGATGATTTAAATAAGTTGAAAAACTTTTTTTCGTTTCTTTTTTGAATAATTGCCCCAAATACATCACATTCAAATGCAGGCTTTCTGAAACTTCTTTCAAGGTTAAAGGTTCTCGGTAGTGTTCGTGTAAGATCGTCATCACTCGTTCGACATTCTCGCTATATCGGACTTGTTTTTGCTGTTCCTTGATCAAAGATAGTAAGAGTTGATGCAGTTCTTGGACTGTTTTTGCTTGATTGATCTGTTGAATCCCTTTTAAATATTCATCGTCTTCTAGCCGAATCAATTCCCGGTGGATATCCATAAACAACAAAAAACTAAAATGACGGATATCATCCGGTGTCATCACAGCAGTTTGGAATTGATCAAAAAATTGAGTGATCATTTGTTGGGCACTAGCCAATTGCCCGCTTTTCAACACACGATTAAACGAAGAAAAATCAATTGCCTGTTCTTTTGCTGCTTCTTGTTCGGCAAAAAAGATATGTTGGTCTTTTTCACCGTAGAATTGATGCAGTTGTAAATTATCTTTGGCATGTTGATAACTCTCAGGGATCTTATCAGGATCTGCTGTTTCATCTCCAATACTGATCAACCAGTTTTCTTCCATACTCTTCTCTTGAATGAAGCGGCAAAATGCAGAAACTGACGCTTCTTCCAGCAACAAAGTAAAGCGTTCCATGTCTCCAAAGTTTCGTTGATAATAAAAAAGTTCTTGGTGGTTTTTCAGCCACTGATTCACTGATTTCCCGACGGATCTAGACACTTGAGCGAGTAAAACTCTTCGTTGTTTCCCTCCGATTTTGTCTAAAATCTCTTCTTCACTCACTTCATCTAATTCTTCATTGAGCCACTGACTAAAAAGGACTTCTTGATAGATTTCTTGCTGGTTTTTCTGTTCAATTTGATGATCTAATTGCTGCTTCACTTTGGTTAAACTAGCAATCAGTTCGGTTTTATTAACTGGCTTCATCAAGTAATTGATGGCCCCTAATTGCATCCCACTTTTTAAATAATCAAATTCCTGATAACCAGAAAGAATCATAAATTCAAACGCATGATGTTCCTTTTGAGCCGCCTCGATAAATTCTAAACCATTCATTTCGGGCATCGTGACATCTGTTATAACTAAATCAATGGATTGATTTTCTAAAACAGACAATCCTTGCATCGCGTTTTCTGCCGTTGCGACTACCTGAAATCCCAAACTTGCCCAATCAACAATTTTTTGCAACCCTGCCAAGATCATATATTCATCGTCGACTAATAACACTCGGTACATGTTCCTACCCCTTTTCTTTAAATGTAATAGTGACAGACAATCCTCCTTCTTGATTGGTACTTAGCTTCATCTGATAACTATGTCCAAAACTAGCACGCAAACGTTCATTCACATTTTGCAATCCAATCGATTGATACAATTCGACTTTAGGATGCGCCAATCTTGATTCGATCTCTGCTAAGCGTTCCGGTGTGATCCCTTTGCCGTTATCCTTCACAATAATCTGGACTCGCTGCCCTTCACGAAACACTTTCACGCTTAAGGCATTATCAAAACGTGTAAAATCGACCCCATGTTTAAAATAATTTTCGATCAATGGTTGAATCACAAACTTCGGTACTTCGATACTTGCTAATGATGGATCAATGGAAAAATGATAGGCGATCCGGTTGGGGTAACGCATCTGATATAAATAGACATATTTTTCGCAAAAGTCCAGTTCTTCCTTTAAACTGATCGTCTTTTCTTGATTAGTATTGTTTCGCAACAAGGCCGAAAAAGCATACACCACATCTGCCAATTCTTCGCTGCCTTCACTTAATGCATACATCCGAATATACTCTAACGTGTTATAGAGAAAATGAGGATTGATTTGTGCTTGTAATGCACGCATGTGGGCATCTTGCTGTTTGATTTCCAATTTATAGATATCTTCAACATATTGGTTGATGCTATCCAACATCTCATTGATCCCTATAGAAAGGTCTTTTAATTCATATTCCGTTTGGGTCGTATCGATCCGCGTCTCCAAATTCCCTTTGGCCGTTTCATTCATTGCATCCATCACGAGATCTACTTGTTGCGAATAGCGCTTGAAGGTTTGGTATAAAAAGAATAACAGACTGACATCTAATAGAAATACACCGAAAATCAATGGTGCTAAATCTTGGATAACCGCTCGTCTAACCATCGAACGATCTAAAGTAGCCAATATCCGGTAATCATCGGGTAATTGTTGGTACTGGATGAAATTATTTTTTTCAAGGTTTATCAGTGGCAAAGTGGAATTTTCTTGAAGGCTGGTTGTAATCAATTGTTCTTGGGTTGCTAGTTTATCCTTTGTCATTCCTTGATCATGGAATGTGTATAAACGGTTGGTGGTACCAGAGATCATATACAATGATAAGCCGCTAAAGGTATTCAAACTCTTTAATGCCGCATCCAATTCCGCTTTTTCAAAACCGACGAACATGCTCCCGACTTCGCTTCCACCTTGCGTGATCGACATTTTGATATAAAACGCATCTGTCAATTTAGGCGTACCACTTTTAATCACCCCACCTTTATTTGCTCTAGAAGATTCCAGATACTCAGGCAATTGACTGAAAACAACATAGACGGAGCTGACTTCCTCATAGCTGACATAAATATCTCTCATTAGATAAGGAAAAGAGACAAAATCGGTCGTTTTTTGTTGTTGATCATAAGCGTACATCAAATATTCATTGATCGGTTTTGTCAGATAAGTAGTCGCATTCTCGATTTTATCAGAGTTCCCCAACAATTGGTCTTTAATGATTTTACTTAGTGTCGTTTTATCGTTCAGTGTACGACTGGTACTTTGTAACGCCTCACTTGTCGTTCGCTTGGCTTGCTCTTGCGTTTGTACCCACGTATGAACACTGATGATAGCAGTCGCCACCGTTGTTAATAAAATCAGGACGAGCGCATATTTTCGGAAAAGACGATTCAGAAGTGTTCCTTGTGAAAATAAAATACGCCATTTATTCATAGCTTTCTAACTGCATATCCAGTTTTTCCCGCCATTGTTTGGTTACCAGCCCATTCCAAACAGTCAATAAGCCAATCACACCAAAGAGAATCAATCCTTTATAATTCCAAGTTAGCCAAAAAATAATGCCTCCGCCAATCAACAATTTCAAAAAGGTCGAAAAACTGGAAAAGCCTGAAACAAAACTTAACTTAAGTAGGTTAGGAATCGAAATTTCGTATTCACTATCTAAAATCAAGCTATACTGATAAGTGGAGTAAATATAAAGTAAACTAAAAATCAGGATAAAATCAGTAATCAAAAAAAGAATGCCTTGAATTTGAACAGATAAGTATAAATTATAGCCAAGCAAAAATGTCCCCGCTAAAAATAAACCAAACAACACATTTCCACGGACAAATGTTTGTTTAAATGATTCCCACCCTCGTTTAAACGTAATCTCTTTATATTCAAAACCATAAAGATAAAACAATTCGTTGACTGTTTTATAAGCAGGTCCAATCCCTAATACGATGGCTCCCATCAGTGTATAGATCCAAAAATAAAAAGTTAATTTCATGACCACCCACACTCTGATAAATAATGTTTCTAGTGCTTTACCTAACATGCGATTCCCTCCATTAAAAACATTGTATTCCCTTTCATTATACAAGAGTAGTAAAAAAGTAAAAGAACCAGTTTGATAAAAAACCTAATGAACTTTTAGCTACTTGGTTGCTTTTCTTTCATTTCTTCGGACACTAATCAAAAAGCAGAACTCTCCAAAAATTCGACATGCAAATTTCGGAAAAAGTTCTGCTTCTTTCTAGAAACTGATTCAGTTCCTTGAATTATTTACTTTCCTTACGAAATGCATCATATTGTTTTTGCATTTCTGTTAATACTTTGTCATAACCTGCTCTGTTCAAAGCATCTTTTAGTTTTGGTAATGTTTCATCAGGATCAACTGTCCCAGTATTTAATCCATCTAGGTATTGATTCATGACATTTGAGATATTACTTAGTTCTGTTTTTACGCTATCTGTATTGAAACTAAAGCCTAAGATTGGAGAAGTTTTTGCTTCTTCGATTGATTTATCTCTTTCAGCGATCATTTCATCTGTGATCGTATCTTGTGTGTATAAGATTTCATTGTTACCGGTATTCCAAGCAGACATGTGCATGTTTGGTTGGTACCCATCTAATAATTTGATCTTGTCATCGCCATCTTTTTTCCATGCTTCGCCTTCGATACCCCAAACTAAACCATTCAATAATTCTGGATCGCTATTTAATAAACCTAAAAATTCAACTGATTTTTCTTTGTTTTTAGAGGTATTTGATACGACAAAGTTGGCCATTTGTGCTTGTCCAGTTGATTTCAATGGAACAGTGATTGCTTTTGAAACCAATTCTTGTTTCGCTGCATTAGTCAAGATCGTATCGCCATAATCGTATGGTCCTTGCGTTTCGCCACGCATTAACCAAGTATTCCCTTCAAGTGGGTAATCTTTATTACTAGTAGCAGCATCGCTAGGAATCAATCCTTGTTTATACCAGCTGTGCATCGTACGTAATAATTCGATAAACGTTTTGTTGTCGTATTGATTGATGATCTTAGTGTCATCGCCATTCAAATCAACCGCAAATGGTAATGTATTCCCTAATGGATAATCGAAATCTCCTTGGACCTTAAATCCTTGTCCAATCGCAAAAGCAGCTGTATTTGGATCTTTTTTATGGAATTCTTGTAACACTTTTTCCGCATCCTGATAAGATTCGATCCCATCAATCGATAAATTGTATTTGTCTAATAACGGCTTGTTGAAAGTCAACACTTGTTGGGCAAACACGTTGCCATTTACTGGAAAGGCATACAATTTTCCGTTAACTAAATTCCCTTTGATATACGCTTCATCTAAAGAATCATACGCTTCTTTCGCATATTTTGGTGCTAATTCTGTCAAATCAGTAAATGCACCCTTTTGCGCATTTGATACATAGTTGTTGGCAAAGGCAATATCGTAGTTTTCACCAGAAGAGATAATGACATTCATTTTCTTCTCGTAATCGCCCCAACCGATGTAGTTGATATTGACTTTGACTCCGATTTTATCTTCGATCCGTTTATTTGCAATGTCCATCAACTGATCGAAATTCTCTGGTTTATCACCGATTTGATACATTTGAAGGGTTGTTGAATCACTTGCTTCAGCTTTTTCTTTTGTCCCCGATCCGCAGGCTGCCAATGTTCCAACCATCATTGCAGAAACGCCAGTAAAGGCTAATTTCTTCCATAACTTCATTTTTCTTCCTCCTAAATTGTTTTATATTTTTATTGCATTACTCTTTTACTCCACCAATCGTTAATCCTTTAACAAAATGTTTCTGGAAGAATGGGTAGCTGATCGCAATCGGCAAAGTAGAAATCACGACGATCGCCATTCGAGCTGATTCTCCCGGAACAGAAGCAAGTCCGCCTGTCAATTGACTGCCCGCTCCTGAATTTTGTGTCAAATATTGAATATTGCTTTGGATCTTCATCAATAAATATTGCAAAGGAACCAGTTTATCATCTTGAATATAAAGCAACGCATTAAACCAATCATTCCAATACCCTAAGGCGGCAAACAAACTGATCGTTGCAATCCCTGGAATTGCCAGCGGTAAAACGATTTGCACAAAGATTCGCAGCTCACTAGCCCCATCAATTCTTGCAGATTCAATGATCGAATCTGAAACCGAGCGTTTGAAGAACGTTCGCATCACGATGATATTGAACGGACTAACCGCCATTGGCAAAATCAATGCCCAGATCGTATCTTTTAACTGCAAGAGATTTGTCATTACTAAATAGTTCGCAACCATCCCTGGTGAGAACAACATCGTGATCAAACAAAATACGGTAAAGAAGCGCCGAAATGGGAAGTTTGATCGTGAAATCGCATAAGCATATAAAGAAGTCGCCGTACTATTGATCAAAGTCCCTAGAACAGTGACAAGGATCGTCACAAATAAAGCTTGGAAAATCTTGTCTTGCATTTGACCGAATAAGTAAGTATACCCAAATGTACTAAATTCTTTTGGCCAAAAACTGTAGCCATATTGTGTCAAAGCGGATTCTTTCGTAAAAGAAATCGCAATCACGAATAGAAACGGTAAGATGCAAGAAAGAGCAAACAATGCGATCAACAAGTTAGAGAAAAAATTGGTTGTTTTGTTAAATGAACGAATCTGTACTCGTTCGACTTTCTTTTTTTTCATTTCTTTCTCCTCCCTAGAACAATGCTGATTCGCTGTCGAAACGACGAGCAATCGTATTTGTGATCATCAATAGAACAAACCCGACAACGGATTGATACAATCCCGCTGCAGCTGTCATTCCAAAGTCACCAGTAGAGGTCAAGCCATTATAAATGTAAGTATCCAATACTTGTGTGACATCATAAAGTGCCCCGGAATTTCTCGGGATATTGTAGAATAAACCAAAGTCTGCTCGGAAAATATTCCCGACAGCTAGAATCGTTAAGATCGTCATCAACGGAATCAATTGTGGAATCGTCACATGTTTGATTTGTTGCCATTTGCTGGCACCATCCACCATCGCTGCTTCATAATAAGTAGGATCGATCCCCATAACAGAAGCAAAATAAATGATACTGTTATAGCCAATCCCTTTCCACGTGCCGATAAAGACAAGAATAAACGGCCAATACTTCGGTTCGTTATACCAGTTGATCGCTTCTCCACCATGCCCAGTGATCCACTGATTAAAGATTCCTTTGTCAGGACTCAAGAAGGCATAAACAAAATACCCAATGATGACCCATGATAGAAAGTAAGGAAGTAACGACATTGTTTGGTAAACTTTTACCAGTCGTTTATTCCGTAATTCACTCATAATGATGGCAAAAACAACGGAAATCAATAAATTCAAAAGAATAAAAGTAACATTATATAAAATGGTGTTTTTAGTGATCAAGAAAGCTTGATCAGAAGTAAATAAGAAGCGGAAATTTTCCCAACCAACCCAAGGGCTTTCTCTTAAACTAGCTAAAAACCCGTCAGCAGAAATATGGAAGTTTTTAAATGCTACTACGTTTGCTAATACTGGGATATAAAAGAAAAAAATCATCCATAGCATCCCCGGCACAGCCATCAGTACTAAAGCTTTGTAGCGCCATAGATTAGCAAAAAAATGATTTAACCCCTTTCTTTTTTTCATCGTAAAACTCCTTTCGTGTCATTCACAAGCCAATTATAGCGCTTACAACAAAAGGAATAAATAAACAAATTATAGATAAAATGATACAAAATATAGATAACAAAATTAGGCAGAGGTTCAATTTTAGCGATTAATTTTTTCAAAAAAATCGTTGGCTAATGGCAGTAATTTCTAAATAAACACGGATGAAATGAGCATAAAAAAGGGTGTTAGGTATAGATAAAGAAGTCGAACATGCAGAAAAATCAGCCGCTCATTAAAAGGATAGTTTGTACAACTATATGACTACATCAATCATTCTTTCCTTTTTCAATTGGTATAACTTCTCTCTGAGAGTGAACATCGATTTTCTTCTTCCACAACATATTTTTATCAGTTAGAATCTCCCGTAAGAGACAAATAATAAAAGCGAGCGTATAATTTATATATGACAGATACAAATATAAAAATAAAAAACTAGTATGTCGTTTAGTATCCTCCATTCGTTACAAATTATTTATATCCTCCTCTATTTTTTCAAACTTAATTTTTTATATTTATGATCAGCTATGCTCGTAAAGAATGCTTTATAGAAAGGAACTCTGCCTAATATAATCTATCTACCATTAATAAATGTGATGCTCCAGTAATTCGTTAGTTGGCGAATTTACAACTAAATATCAAAAAATGATTGAACTAATTATGCTTAGTTTAGCAGCAAGTATTTGAGGTGGTAAGCATGTTGTACACTTTAGTTAGTGCTAGTAATTCTGGTTTATTTTTCTTATCACAACCAATTATAGAAATCTTTTTAAATTTATTAGGGGAATTTTTGCTTGGTACACTACTTATTTTTGGAAATAGCTGGTTAACGCTTCGCTATGATAGTTAGTTGTACTAGACAGGAAAGAGGTTAAATAAAATGATGTTTAAAATCACCGACAATATACCTAAAGAAATTAAACTATATGTTACAGAAATTGAATTTACAAATACTACTTTAAATCAAAAGCTATGGACAGAAAAAATCAATCCATTAATTAAACAAATCAGAGATCAAGATACTTTAGAAACCATTCGTGAGGATTCCAATATAATTGCTACAAAAAAATTATATAAAACGTTAGGAAAAGATCCTGCTCGTTTCCGTCCTTCATCTGATAGTTTATGGCGTCGAGCTGTAAAAGGAAATGATCTTTATCAAGTCAATACTTTAGTAGATTTAAATAACTACTTATCCTTGAAGTATCATTTGCCTTTTGGCAGTTATGATTTAAAACATATCCAAGAGCCAATCATTTTATCTAAAGGTGTAGAGAATGAAGAATACGCTGGTATTGGAAAAAAAATGATCAATCTAGAAAACCTTTTGCTATTAAGTGATACAAAAGGCGCTTTTGGTAGTCCGACCTCAGACTCGACTCGTGCTATGATTAGCGAGCAAACCACTCATGCAATAGTTGTCGCTTATCTATTTGATACTGATCCAAAAATCATTGAAGAAATGCAGAGAGAGAACCAGCAAACAATCTTAGCATACTTAAAAAATGCTACTATCATACAACAAATGCTAGTTGATCATAATCACTGATCCTAACATTGATGTTTTCATGACGTTATCCACAGCGCTCAAGAAGCAACTCCTCAACAATAAGCGATGATTTTCTAAAATAGGAGAAGCTATTTTAGAAAATCATCGCTTATTCACTCAGAGCTGATCGCTTCTTTCATGACCTCTTTACATACTTTCAATTTACTAATAGTAATCTTTTGCAGAATAAATAAATATCGTCTCATTTTCAACTCTATATATTCAATCTATGTTCATCGGTAATTCTTCTTGACCATTTTCCAGATAGATCATGCTTTAATGGTTCGGGCTTTCCTAATCCAGCAAAGGGAGAACGATCGAGATCTTTTATTAACTTGTTAATTTTTTTTATGTTGCTTTTATTTCCTTGTTCATGCCAATAAAGATAATCATCCCAAGCATCACCAGACCAAGCCTTAATCATTAGATCCAACCTCGATTAAGTCATGTGTCTTAAATGCACCTTTAGAAAATTGCTCATCACCTCGACGAATTTTTTCCATAACGTAATTATTAGAAAGTGTTCTCAACGTTTCTTGCATAGAATCATAATCTCTTTTCGATAATACAACAATAGTATCTTCTACATCTTTACTTGTTACAATAAGCGTTTCGGCATCTTCATTCACTTGTTTCATATAACTACGTAAGTTTCGACGGAAATTTGAATAAGCTACTGCTTCCATTCCCTTCACTTCTTTTTTATTTCTACAAAAATATTGTACGTTATATTGTACACTAATCAAATAATTAAAGTAAAAACAAGCGCTATTTCTTGACTTCAAAGCTAGTATTAACCTGATCTCTCTATAAATAACGATTCTATACTTTTTTATGTTGGTGAAATTCGCCAACATCTTTTTTAGGATTCAAAAAATAGAAAAGACACCCTGAACTCCTTTAGAATGAATTGGGCGAACCAATTCATCGAAGGATTCAAGATGTCTTTTACTTAGCTTATCAAAGATACCCTAACTATCATTTTATCATTTGACAATGAGCCTAAAAAAAACTAGCTGGCTTTTGTTTCTTCATTGTATTTCGTTCGATTACATTTCCTTTCCCTCTAACTGCTTGACTTCTTCAGCTGTCATTGGTCGGTATTCGCCGAGCGCTAAGTCTTCTGGGAGCAGGAAGTTCCCCATTCGGATTCTTTTAAGATAAGTGACTTCTTTTCCTACGGCTTTGACCATCCGTTTGACTTGATGGAATTTTCCTTCATGCAGGATCAAGCGAATCACCGATGTTTCATCTTCCGAATTGACTGAAACAATCGATAACTGAGCAGGTCTGGTTTCTTCGCCACCATCAATCGTCAATCCTTGACTAAATGCCTGTACATCGGCTTCGGTCATGATACCGTTAACTTCAGCGAAGTACTCTTTTTCGACGTGTTTTTTTGGGGAAAGTAAACGGTGCGCCAAGCCGCCATCATTTGTCACAACCAATAAACCTTCTGTATCTTTATCTAAACGCCCGACAGGAAAAAGATCTTCCCGATAAGAAGTATCATCGAATAGATCAAGCACTGTTTGATCGTAGTTGTCTTGAGTGGCTGAAATTACTCCAGCTGGTTTATTGAGGATATAATAAAAATCTTTTTGGTAAATGAACTGTTCGCCTTCATAAGTCACTTGATCCTTCCATTCATCTACTTGGAATTTGTCACTTTTAATGGTTTGATCGTTCACTTTGATGTGCCCTTTTTTAATCAGTGCCTTGACTTCTTTGCGACTGCCTAATCCGACATCCGCTAAAAATTTGTCTAATCGCATGCTTTTCCTCCATTTGATTGAAAAAAGAAGTTAAGGGATAATAGGGAACATTATTCCTAACTTCTTTTTTCAAATTTTATTTACTACTTGATCCTTAACCGATGGCGTAATCGAACCATACTTGGCCCTAAAAGACGTTCTGCTAATCGAATTTTTAACGCTAAGTATGCGTACACCGTACCGCCAACACCAGCTACAAATAAAATCAAGAACAATGACTGAATTTTACTATCTTGATTGAGGAATAAACCGAAAACAGACTTCGTGACCCCAGCTGCTGCCAGCATGATCAGTGTCAAAATAAAAATCAATAGTGTTCTCCGCCAAACAAAACTTGGTTTGAAACGTGCAACTTGGCGCATCTTTTTTAAAATCAACGTGCAAGAAACAGCAAAACCGATCATCGTCGCAAATAGTGGACCATAGACTTCAAACAGACGAATCGCTGGATATTGCAAGATCACCTTCACGACAAAACCGATTGCAAGATAACGGATCGCTGCGGCATTTTCAAACATCCCTTGAAGCATATTGGAAACTAACATATATAGACCAAGGAACAGCCCCACAAAACTGGCTTGGATCAACACGTGACTTCCTAGTTTATCAGGTGCATAAAACAACGTATTTAAAGGATAGGCTAGCAGGATTACGCCAAAGGTAGCAGGAAACATAAAGAACGAAAACAATTGTAAATTACCACTCGTCAGTTTCGCTAAACCACGATGATCTTTGATCGTCACCGCTTCGGTGATCAACGGCAATCCAGTAGAAGCGATGGAAGTAGCAAGCGCAATCACGACCATCGTCAATTTATCTGGGTTTGCACTGAAAATTGAAAACAAATCCAATAACTGATCTTTGGAATATTCCGTCGTTGCTGACATGATTTTAATAAAGGTGAACTGATCCACCAATTTAAAGATCGTCACTCCTGACCCAACAATAATAAACGGAATCGCTTCTTTGATCGTATCTAGTAACAATTCTTTTGTCGCTACGTTGACTTGGTTATGACTATACTGGACACGTGCCGCTGAATACGCCTGTTGTTTTTTCAAAAAATACAGCAAAACCAAAATACTTGCTAACATTCCGATAAATGCAGCAAAAGTCGACTGAGTAACTGCTGTGACATAATCGCCTTTCATGACTTTCATAATAATAAAGGTCGCAAGCAACATGTAAAAGATCCGTGCGACTTGTTCCACGATTTGGGAAAGTGCATACGGCATCATTTCTTGGTTTCCTTGGAAATACCCTCGTATAACACTCATACAAGGAAAAACAAGTACCGCGATACTGAGTGATCGCATCGTTGGAATCAATTCTGCTCCGCCACCAGAAGCATGTGAGAGCCAAGGCGAAGCCACATACATAAATAATGAAAATAAGAGTCCTAGTACACCCATCATCTGTAATGCTCGAATAAATAAACGCCGAGAAGTCCCATATTCATTTAATGAATTGTAGCGAGCGGTTTGCTTGGCGATCGCCGCCGGAATCCCAGCTGTCGAAATCAATAGGAACAAAGCATAAATATTGTAGCCCATATTGAATAATCCATTAGCAGCTTTCGCATTCTCCCCCATCCAAGCGTACCAAGGGATAATGTAGATAGCCCCGAGTAACCGGGATATGATATTACTAGCTGTCATCCAAGCAGAGCCACGAGCCATTTTTTCTTGAGGTGTTAAATTTTCCATTGCTGGTTTTCGTTGATTAGTCATCGATCAGATTCCAACTTTCTTCAAAACATTACTAACAGTTTAATAGTAAAAAGGAAAACTGGCAATCTTTTTTGTGTGATTTTTCTGTAAATTCAACATTTTTAAGATAACGTTTTCTTTCTAGCTATCATAAAGTTTCTCCTCAATAATGTTCGTTATTATTTAACATTTATAATTACTAACGAGTTGTTTTTTTCTTATGCTATACTAGTTCTATAATTAGCGAACGGAGGATGCGCTTATGCTGAAAGAATTGAAAAAAACACCGATCATTTTACTAGGTGTCGTTTTTATTGCCATTGGTTTGAATTGGTTTTTACTGCCACATGACATTGCTTCAGCAGGAGTCGGAGCGATCGGACATTTAGTTGAGACCGCCTTTTTGATTCCACGATCCATCACGGTTTGGTCAGTGAATGTCATCATGCTACTATTAGCTATACTCTTATTAGGAAAAATGATCTTCATTAAAGCAGTATTTGGTAGTTTGCTCTTTCCACTTGTGTTAGATGTGATTCCTAAAACACCGATTTTTTATTCTCATCTTCTTTCGTTGATCATGGGAAGTCTACTTTTTAGTACGGGTGTCTATACGCTTTATACAGTTGGTGCATCAAACGGTGGCGTGACAATCCCACCAATCATCCTCCAAAAGTTCTTTCGTATCCCGGTTTCTAAAGGATTACTCTTAACAAATCTGGTCATTGTTTGGTTGAATTATCTTGTGTTTGGATTACGGGAAACCCTCTATGTCTTATTTTCTATCGTTTTAAGTTCACTATTCTTAAAGCTATTGGGACGGATCTATCCGATCACAAATGATCTAGAGGCGTGATGCTCTCACTGTTGATTCAAGGATTACGTGCAAAAAATCAAGAACTGTTCTGTTGGAACAATGTGTTATGGGTTCGTTTCGGATAGGTCAGTAATGCTAGGCAAGTAACAAGCAATTTTTATATAAAAAAGAGAAAAAGCTCAACACGTTCGGTCGTTTTGAGTTTTTTTCTCTTTCCTATTCTCTTTTTAGATAGCTGATTCCCTTTTTAGCAACTCTTTTGAAGTATGCTATAATAAATCAGAACCCAATGAATAATAAAGTGAGGGATGATTCAATGCGCTTCTCTTTAGAAGATATCCGTAAATTATTGATCAAAGAAAATTTATTAAAAGAATTTGTTTCTGTTCAAGGTTGGCATTTAGATGCTCCTGAGCAATTTGTATTCAAAAAGTTAAGTTATGACTCACGCCAAGTAGATCATGAAACGTTGTTTTTTTGTAAAGGTCTGAATTTCAAAGAAGAATATTTAACAAGTGCGATCTCGAATGGTTTGAGCTACTACGTTGCTGAACAGCCTTACGAAAATACAGCAACTGGTATCATCGTGACTGATATTCGCAAAGCGATGGCGATCCTTTCCATGGCTTTTTATCAGTATCCCCAAAATCAATTGCAAGTGATCGGCTACACTGGAACTAAGGGAAAAACAACGGCAGCTTATTTTACCAAAGCCGTTTTAGATCATGCGACAAACAATAAAACAGCGTTGCTTTCAACGATGAACACGACTCTAGACGGGCAAACTTTTTTTAAATCCCATCTAACAACACCTGAATCGTTAGACTTGTATCGCATGATGGCGGAAGCGGTAAAAAATGGCATGACACATTTAGTGATGGAAGTATCCTCACAAGCTTACAAAACGCAACGGGTATATGGTTTAACGCTAGATGTAGGAATCTTCCTGAACATCTCTCCTGATCATATCAGCCCCATTGAACATCCAACTTTTGATGATTATTTCTATTGCAAACGTCAATTGATTTTAAATTCTAAAACTGTGATTTTAGATCATGAAAGTGATCATTTCGATCTTTTACAGGAAACGGCTGAGTTAGCAAACGTCCCTTACATCACTTATGGACGTTCTGCCGAATCTGATTATGAAGTAAAAAGTTTAACTTCAGGGAACCATGCCTTTCACTTGATCAAACACAACGGAAAACTTGATATCGAAGCAGACTATGAGATCCAATTAGCCGGTGATTTCAACCAAGAAAATGCAGCAAGTGCTATCATTGCGGCTGCGTTGACTGGCGCCTCCATTGAGGATGCCCAAAAAGGACTCAAAGCAGCACGTGTGCCTGGACGGATGGATCAGTTGATCCAAAAAAATGGCAGTCATGTTTATGTCGATTATGCACATAATTATCTCAGTTTAAAAACATTATTAGAATTTGCCAAAAAAGAACATCCGAAGGGTCGGGTCATCGTTGTTCTAGGTAGCCCCGGCAACAAAGCAGTTTCTCGCCGTCAGGATTTCGGAAAAGTATTATCAGAAACAGCTGACGTCGTCTTTTTAACAGCGGATGATCCAGCGTTTGAAGATCCACAAAAAATCGCTGAAGAAATCAATGCAGCTATCACTAATGCTGAGCTTGAAGTTCACTATGAAATGGATCGTCCAGAAGCGATCAGACAAGCATTAGCGATCAGCAATCCTGAAGATTCCGTTGTAGTCGCTGGAAAAGGAGTCGATCCTTATCAAAAAATCAATGGGATAGATGTTCCTTATAAAGGCGATTATGAAGTCGTCAAAGAACTGATTGAAGATTGAGTATTTCAATGAATACCACTTGTTTACAATAAAAAAAAACGAGATGCGAAACGTATTGAAGCGACCACCAAAAATCTAATTTTTGGTGGTCGCTTCACATTTATCGTAGTTTTCTATCTTTGTTTCTATTGAGTTAATTGAAGCAAATCACATGGCTTTATTCCGCAGCTAATTCGGCTGCTTTTTCTCTTTCTTCAGTCAACAGTTTATTGTCATAGTATTTGATGAATGGTAACCAAATGAAGAACGCTAAAATTGCACATAATACTGCTAAAACAGCCGCCTTCCAGTCTCCCCCACTACCGACAAATGCGCCCACACCAACTGGCGAAGGCCAAGGCATTTGCGCCAGCATTGGCTTAACGATCTCGAAGCGAATGGCAAAATAAGCTAGTGAAGCCGATGCCATCGGTGCTAGGAAAAATGGAACAGCCAGATACGGATTATAAACAATTGGCATCCCAAAAATAATTGGCTCATTGATATTAAAGATACCTGGAACTAGTGAAGCTTTCCCTAGTACTTTTAATTGATCGGATTTAGCCAAAAAGGCAATGAAGAAGATCAATCCTAATGTGGCCCCTGATCCTCCTACTGTTACATAGGAATTATTAAATTCGCCAGCAAGCGGGAAATTCGCTCCCTGTGCATTTGCTGCCATGTTCGCTAATACGATTGGGGTCAAGAAAGAAGTAATGATATTGGCGCCGTGGATACCCACGATCCATAGTGCATGGATCAAGAAATAGATCACCATGATCCCTAACCATGTGTTCGTTAATTGAGTAACAAACCCGAATGGGATCGCAATCATTTTGAAGATATCTGTTCCTAATACAACCAACAGACCATTAACAAGCATCACGACGAAGCCAATCACAAATGTAGGGATCAAAGCTGTAAAGGAACGAGAAACACCTGGAGGTACTACATCAGGCATCTTGATGACCCAATTCCGTTTGACACAGATGCAATATAATTCAACAGCTATATATGACATGATGATTGCTGTAAAGATACCGGAAGTGCCTAGCCGCTCGACAAATGAGCCCATCCGAATCCCGTTCACGACAGTTTCCGTATCTGAGATACTAGCGATCAAGCTTACTTTCCCATCGGACAACACTAATTCCGGAATACACATGAAGAAAGCAAATACCGCAAGCAGCGAACCAGTTAAAGGATTGACATTCAACCCTTGTTCATCTCGTTCGATTGAAGTCAGTTCATAAGCAAAAACAATAGCAAAATAAATGGATAAAATCCCCATGGTCATCGTGTTGATGATCATGTACAAATCACTGACTTTAAAAAATGTAGCGTTGAAAAACCCTTCAAGAAATGGAAATGGTAAAGGTAAGATATTCAAAACCAAAAACATCGACCCGACAATCGTAAATGGAATCGAAGCCATCCCTGCTGCCATTACCGCCCGAACGATTTTCATTTGTGCAATTTTTCCCATCGGTCCCATCAAATACTTTTCCAAAAATTTAAACATTAGTTACTCCCCTTCCCTAATTGTGAACTCTTTTCATATTGTTTAACACGTTGATATTGACGGTCTTGATTACGTTCAATTTTTTCTAAGCGGAACCAGCAAAAGCTACAAATAAAGATACCGCTTACAAATAATGCGAGTAAAAATAGCTTGGTGCTATGTTCATTAGCCATAAATGGAAAAAATGAGCGATACCATGGGGTAAGTAGTAAGCCACTGATTCCTACGTTCATCATTCCTTGAATCTTAAAATAATTGCTCGTCCAAGGTGCTCGGTTCGTGTGCGTACGATAAAGTATGACTTGTTCACCGATAGCAGGAACGATCAAACCCAGCAAGCTAAGCGGCAGTAGCCAGGCACTGCTTCTTGCGATTAATAGTAGTACTAGCCAATTAAGATTGATGAAAAAGAAAAAGGCTGTCAAATAACGAATCACAAGATAACGATTGAAGTACATGATTTTCAAACTAAATTGTTTCTTTTCTAAAGCTAATTGTTGCTTCTTAGTTTCATCCACCTTAATCTCCTCTTTCAAGCTTTTTGTTGATACAAATAACTCATTTCATTTGCGACTTCTAAAAGGGTCATTGTTGTCATTAAATGATCTTGGGCATGGACCATGATGATCTCCATCTCGATTTTTTGCCCACTTGCATATTCTTTTAGCAAGTTTGTCTGGGCTTTATGCGCTTCTAAAATAGCTTCATTTGCTTTATCTAATTGTTGACTCGCTTCCGCTTTTTCTCCTTGCCGTAGAAGTTTGAAGGCTTCATGAATCAATGTTCGGGCATTTCCACTATGCAAAATAATATCAAAAGCGATGACTTGTAATTCTTCACTCGTCATATTTCCAGTCACACGTATTCCTCCTTATTCAATCACCTCGTCAAAATGATTGTTAAAATTTTCAAACGTTGGTTCAATTAAAATTTGTTGTTGCAAATCTGTGCGATCAATTAATTGCACAATTGCTTTTGTCACTATAGTAATTTCTTCGTTTTCAATAAAAGATGGTGACACGAGAAAAACAAATTTGATCTGTTGGTAATCATCCCAAAACATTCCCTCCGGAATCACTGCGACTGCAATTTTTGTCGTGACCCCTACTGGAATAGCTGGATGTGGGACTGCAACGGTTTCACTGAAGACAATCTGTCCCATTTTCTCTCGCTTGCTGATTTGTGCCATCATTTCAAGGGTATAATCTTTTACTTCGTCTTTTTCTAAAAGCGAGAGTAGGTCTAAAATCACCGTCTCTTTAGTTGGTCTTTCAGAATAGACTTTGTACCATCTTTCAGAAAGCTGGCCATGATAATCCTGTCTTTTTTTCGGAGAATCTGTGCAAATAGTTTTTATTCTTTTTGACGGACAAGGTTGTAAGTCCGCAATCGTCTGTCGAATTTTTTGGCTATCTAGTGGATTCAAAAAGACACTCACATGTAATACGGGGATCTTAAAAATCATCGTTGATAAATCGATTGATGAAATAATCATATCTACGCCCATCAAAGTCATTTCATTGATCTCGTAATAACCTTTGACATTGGTCACTAAGAGCATTTCGCCAAACTCAGCAAGCACACGATTCTTCAACAATTGCGCACTTCCATAACCAGTTGCACAAATGATCAATACACGTATTTTTTTCGCTGTTCTGACTTTTTCTAAAGCTGCCATGATGTGTAAGGTAAGATACGCCCATTCATCTTCATTGATCGTGAATTGTCGTAACATAGGCATTTGACTAAATATTCTTTTCGTCTGTTCAAAGGCGACCATATTTTCTTTTTTTATATCCTCAGTCAACGGATTCTCTAAAGTAATCCCTTGCCGTAGACGAACCACCATTGGCGTCAAATGATTAAGTAGACCATTTTTTAATTGTTGATCCTCAATCAGTGAATCGCCAAAAAAGTCGGCAAGCTGCTCAATCACTCTTGCTAATTCCTCGTAAAGCAGCTCATCATTTATTTTTTCGATGGGATTAGACTTAGCAACCAAATGCAATGTCAGATAATGAATTTCCGCTTCTGGAAAAGGTACTTTTGTCACACGATTCATTCGTTGAACGATCTTTTTTGCTACTTGATATTCACGGCGATCCACTAACTCTTCACTAAAATCTAAAGCTTCAATGGGGAATCCTTCGTTGATTCGCTTGATCGTTAAGGCTAGGTGTAATGCTAGATTTTGCATGATAAAATCAGAAACTTTTAAATTTGCTTCTCGGATCTCATCTAAAATAATGATTAAAACCTCTTCAAAATTGAATTCATTGAAAAAGTGACTGTTCACTAAATAATCTTTTAAAGAATTAGCTGCTTGATCACCAAAAAACGTGTCCATAATAAAATGGCGCTTGTTTTGCTCTGATCCTTCGATCCACATTCCTTGTCGTGGTTTAGAACAAATTTTTAACGCATAGGGCTCAATTTTTGCCTTTATCTCATTTAGATCATTGGATAAACTAGAACGGCTGATAAAGAGTTCCGACTCTAATTCATCCATAAAAATGGCTTCATCTTCTAGCAATAACTTATTCAACAGATATTTTTGCCGATCTTCAGTTTCAAAAAATTCCATTTCAGACATGCCTTGATCAACTGCGATATTTTGATGTTTTAAAAAAAATGCAAATGCCAAAGGCTTTAAGATCGCCAACTGATATCCTTGTCCTTGTTTGGCAATGATTTTTGCTCCGTTTTTTTCAATTTTCTCTTTGACATCAACCATGTATTTACGGATTGTTCGATCAGATAAAGACAATTCAGAAGCAAGCTCATGACTAGTGATATATTTTTTTTGGTAGTTGATCAATAGCCCTAACAATGCTTTTTCGATCTGTTTCATCTTTATCCACTCCTAGTTAGATATTTTCTTCAATCAATTCCGCTAATTTCTGAATACCTGTGGGAATCGGAACATACGCTTGAAAGGGAATACTAACCACAGGTTTATCAACCGTTTTTCCTAGTTTAACAAACTTATCTAAAAACATCGTGGTTTGAGGACTAATGAGAAATAAATCAAAGTCGCTTGACTTGATCATTTTATCGCCTTCTGTCGCAGATACCGCATCGACTTCGATTTCTTCCCCCTTTTGTTTGAATAGATCCGTGGTCTTAGAAGCCATCATAGAAGATGACATCCCTGCTGCACAAATAATCAATGCTTTTTTCATTTTATTTGCTCCTTCCTTTTCGTTCTATTTAAAGTATAGATTGTAAACGTTTTCTTTACAAAAGAAATACTTCCGTATCGATTAGGAAGAAAAAAACATACAAAAAAAGAAACTGAGCTAAAACTTGCCTCAGTTTCTTTTTTAGTTGGTTAAAAAATTCTTTCTGTTTGTTTTCGGAACTATCCGATGCTTTCACGATCTCTTTTGAATAGGTCTATATCTCATGGTGTTTTAAAATGCAACTGCATCAAGTAACTAGGTCTGATTGGCGCATCTAAGGTTTCCGACAAGATGTTGTCACCTGCTGTTCCAAAGAAAGAGAACTCATAAGCATTCTGTTCACTTGTTAAAGTGACAAGTTCAACGGTTTCTGATAGATTTTGACCATTTGCTACTAAAACTACCTCTTGTTCATGATCCGTATTTTGCAAACCTAATGTCAGTTCAGTTAATCGTTCGGTTTCTTCAAGACTAGTCATGGCATCCACATAAACGGATACCGGACGGTTGGAATTATTTTTGATCTCATAATTTGGTGAAGCGATACCAGCTAGAATATCCTCCTGTACAAAACTCATACGTGCAGGAATGGTGACATCGATGTATTGTGCGTTAGATGTAATCGTCAATATTCCGTCTAGTTCTGTTTTATTGCCAAATTCATCAATCAATTTCAGCGTAAATCGATGATCGTCTGCAGGCAACTCAGAAAATTCTAAGCCATTCTCGAAAGTTAACTCAAGTCGGATATTTTCTGGTAAGGACCAATTGTCAGTTGGATCGCCATCTAACAACTCTCGTAAATCCGGCATTTCACTTCCTTGCTCATAGACAAGTGAATCTCTTAGCTTTCCTTCTGGAGGTGTTGTATCCTCGATCAATAGATTTATAGGTGAAAAGTGTTGTTGGTTTCCTGCTTCGTCTGTTAGAACAGAGGCTACAACATACGCAGTAGATGAAGGCACTTTCCCAGCAATTTCAAACTTTCCTCCTTGAAGATCCTCCAGCCCAATCGTAATCTTTTCTGGTAAACTCCAATTATCTTGTAAAGTCCCTTCTTTAATCACACTCATTAACTCTTCTCGGCTAAGACTGCCTGTACGTCTTGCTTCAAATGAAACACTCCGTTCAAACTCTGCTGTCGGTGCCTTCGTATCTACTACTGTATATTTAGTAGTAAGTTCTTGCGTGTGATTCGTTGTTTTGTTTTTGACAGCAACTGTTACTTCTCCAGTTGCTCCAGGTGCCCATTCTTTCGGTCCATTAGTCAGACGATACTCATAATCATCGGTATCTTTTGGTCGTTTATTAAACCATGATTCTAGAATTGCCCGAGATAATTCTTGGCTTCGTTGTGCTTCAACAACCACTTCAGACTTTATTTCAAACCGTTCACCGATGTACAACTTACCCTTAAGTTCTCTAGCATTTCCTCTTTCATCCGTCAAGGTTAACGTAAACTCGTGCGCCCCTTCAGGTAATTCTGAAAACTGCTTGCCGTCCTTGAAGCTTAACGCAAGTTTGATATTTTCTGGTAGCGACCAGTTGTCGGTGGGTTCGCCATCTAATAACTCTCGTAAATCTGGCTCTTTACTGCCTTTTTCAAAAAACAGTGACTCCTTAAGCTTGCCCTCTGGTGCTTGCGTGTCAACGACTGAAATATTTTTCAGATATCGACTCGTATTTCCTGCTTCATCTGTTAAGGTAATAAAAATATTACTGTACATACTTGGTGCCTTTCCAACAAGTTCAAACGGTTCATTTGCGGATCCGATGTTAGTCAATCCGATCGTAATCTTTTCTGGTAAACTCCAATTATCTTGCAGATCACTCTCAATCAACAGTTCTCGTAGTTCTGCTTGCGTGAGCGCACCTGTACGCCTTGCTTCAAACACGATCTCTTTTTTAAGTGTTGCGGTGGGTGCTTTAGTGTCTACGACGGAGTATTTCGTTTCATATTCTTTTGTTTCATTCGTTGCTTTATTTGTGACAGCGACTGTTGCTTGTCCATTAGTCTCTGGTGCCCATTCTGCCGGTCCGGAAGACAGACTATAGTCATAACTGTCAGGATTGTTTGGTAATTGTTCAAACCAGCTTTTGAGAATTTCAGTTGATAGCGCTTTGGCTCTTTGTGCTTGGACAACCACTTCCGATTTGATTTTAAACGCATCACCGACGTGTAACGTACCTTTGAGCTCTTTAGGATTTCCAGCCTCATCCGTCAAGGTTAGCGTAAATTTATGCTCTCCCCTAGGTAATTCCGAGACTTGCTTTCCACCATCAACAGCCAACGAAAGACTGATTTTTTCTGGCAAGGACCAATTGTCGGTTGGATCACCCTCTAGTAAATCTCTTAAATCTTTCAGTTCCATTCCTTGTTCAATCACGATTTTGTCTTTTAGTTTCCCATCAGGAGGCGTAGTATCAACCACTTGGATACGATAACCACTTCCCGTAGCAGCATTCCCTGCTTGGTCGGTCACACGTACCTTGACAATTTCAACACCTGGTTGAACTCCTGCAATCTCCCAAGGAACGTTGGAACCGTTATAATCAAATAACTCAATCTGGAGATCCTCCGGTTTACTCCAGTTATCTTCTAGTTTTTCAAATATACTCCTTAGTTCTTCATCAGTGAGACTCCCTTTTCGTCTAGCCTCCAATGGTGCATCCCTGATTATTGTGTATTTTGGTGCAGTAGTATCTACAACAGTATAGTTAGTCGTAAATTCTTGCGTGTTATTCGTTGTTTTATTTTTGACAACAACTGTTGCTTTTCCAGTTGCTCCAGGTGCCCATTCTGCCGGTCCGGAAGACAGACTATAGTCATAATTCCCTGAATTCTCCGATATCGTAGAAAACCACGATTTTAGGATGCTTGTAGACAGTTCTTTTCCTCTTTGTGCTTCAACGGTCACTTCATTTTTGATCTCAAATTCAGGTTGCTCTTTCTTCACTGTAATCGTTCCCAGCAAAGCATTGACATACGAAACATCTTCGATCGGGATCGAGTCTAAAACAGAGTATTGGGAGGCTACAGCCGTCGTCCCTAGTTTCACGTCTCCGTTAAGTACTAATCGATCTTCTTTTGCACTGGTCGATGCCAGCCTAGTGATCGTGACGGTAAAAGATGCGGCATAAGAAGAAATACTAGGCTTCGTAACCGTCACTTGGTACCCATTGACACTTTGATCAGATGGAATCGTTAACGTATACGTTCCGCGGTAAGATGAATGATTCCCATAATACATCGTATCGTATGGATAATCATCCGTTGTGGTTAGATTACTTGCTATCCAAGAAATCCAACCATGATCTTTATCTTGAGTGACCTTCTCATAGGTAGGCACATTCACAGTAAAGGAAGTCTTCGAACCAACGGCAGCTCCCAACATAATAGTGCGATTAATCTGTGTCGCTAACGTTTTCTCAATATAACTTTTTTTCCCATTTGCTATCAGATCAGGTCGATATTTATCTAGGTTTGGTAAATTATTCTTCCTTAACTCAGCACTTTGTCGAAGGACTGGTGGTACAGGATCTTCCCATGGAGTCACAGGTTCCGTTACTTCAGTTGGCTGTTCAGTTGGTACTTCTTCCACTTCTTGTTCTTCAACGATCGGTACTTCCTCAACTACAGATGCTTCTTCTACGATTTCCTCTGTATTTTCTTCTACTGGCTCTTCTACCTCGATTGACTCTTCTGTTGAGTCGTTTGCAGCTGTTTCAGGTGAAACAGGTTCTTGCATCACTGGTTGTTCCCCTTGATTTTGTAAATCCTGTACAAACTCCGTATCTAGTTCTGGTGGTGCTTCCTCAGCAAAAACGGTTAATGGATAAAGACAATTTTGGAACAACAACAAAGAGGTTGTTATCGTTCGCAAATGCTTGCTTTTCAAATTTTCTGTCCTCCTCTCTTACTAATACACTCACTCTTTTTCCTTGCTCAAATTCTCTAAAAGGAAAGATTAAATAAACAAAATTTTTATTATTTCTTATGAACATTCCTAGTGTGAACGTTCCTAATATTTGTAAAAGGTTACTTTTTTGCTCATGAGATGATAGTTTATTTGACTATTAACATAACAAAAATCACTATGTAAAGAAAAATTTTTCATTTTAATCTTACGTATACTCACCTCCAAAAACATATGAAACACCTACACTAAAATTATCTACGATTATCCGCTTAGAACAAAACCTTTTTTTACCGATAGAATGGTAATTTTTAACAGATTTGTGGTTGTTTCATCGGCCTGTCATTTTTCTAAAATAAAAAAAACAAAATAGCGTAATACTATAGCTTGGTATTAAAAAAAAAGAAAACATGCCAACTAAATAAAAATAACAATGTTTTAAAAAAATGTGTCATTTGTTTACGTTCAAAAGGTATCACAATGCAAATATTGTGAGACATAAGCAATTTTAATAAAACACTTTTTGTTTTTTTCACTTTTGTAACTAACAAAAAATAACTGTTCATCTTGGATAGTCATTCACAAAAAAAAAACGTCAGCAAACTTCCACTCGGTGAATGGTTCTAACTCTTCAATTGATATTTTCTTTGTTTTAGTCTCTCTTCACTTTATTTTTCTATAAAAGAGTTTGAGAGGAAGCGACCTTCAAGACAAATAAATAGTATTTCAGCATCTGCTCGGAGCTATCCGCCTCTTTCACGATCTTATCCACGGTGTTCCAAGCTCTAACGGAAAATAAGCCGAAGAAAGAGGTTGAGCCAACACATGGCTCAACCTCTTTTCCGGCTTATTTCTCAGAGCTAGACACTTTTGTCATAATCTCTTTTTTGTTTATTCAGTTATAAACTTGCTGAACTGATTGCGACTTATAAAACATCTTAAAATACTGAAACAGCCAAAATTGTTTTTAATGATCTGTTCTTCATTCTGAAAGTGGCTCTGGGTTTCATCGAAAGCTCCTTCAACAATCTCTTATAATTCACTTGTTCCTGCTTTTTAATTAGCCACGATATTTACTAATTTATTTGGTACAACGATCACTTTACGAACAGTTTTGCCAGCAATGTTTTCTTTGATCGTTTCATTGTTCATCGCTATTTTTTCAAGTTCATCTTTTGGTAAGTCACGTGAAACATTAGCTTTTCCTCGGACCTTACCATTGATTTGGAAGACAACTTCGATTTCATCTTCGACTAAAGCTGACTCATCATAAGTTGGCCAAGGTGCGTAAGAAATCCCTTCCTCATTCCCTAAGATTGCCCATAGTTCTTCACCCATGTGTGGTGCGATCGGTGCCAACAATTGAACAAATCCTTCGATATATTCATAAGGTAGTGCATCCACTTTATACGCTTCATTGACAAACACCATTAATTGAGAGATGGCTGTATTGAAGTGAAGATTTTCGTAATCTTCCGTAACTTTTTTGACGGTTTGATGATACACTTTATCTAATTTTCCATCATTTAAAGTGGTGATTCGATCACGCATCTTATTGTTTTCATCCACGATCAAACGCCAAACACGATCTAAGAATTTGCGGCTTCCTTCTAGTCCATTTTCACTCCAAGCAATCGATGCGTCTAATGGTCCCATAAACATTTCATATAATCGTAATGTATCTGCGCCATATTTGGCCACGACATCATCTGGATTAACGACATTGCCACGTGATTTAGACATTTTTTCGTTGTTTTCTCCCAAGATCATTCCTTGGTTGTATAATTTTTGGAATGGTTCCTTTGTAGGTACAACACCGATATCATATAAGAATTTGTGCCAGAAACGAGCGTACAGCAAGTGAAGAACGGCATGTTCTGCTCCACCAATGTAGATATCTACTGGCAACCAGCGTTCTAATTTCTCATAGTTCGCTAATTCTGCTTTATTATGTGGATCGATATAACGTAAATAATACCAAGAACTTCCTGCCCATTGTGGCATTGTATTGGTTTCACGGCGACCTTTTTTGCCAGTCACAGGATCGACAACATTCACCCATTCTTCGATGTTGGCAAGTGGCGATTCTCCTGTTCCACTTGGTTTGATATTAGTCGTTTTAGGCAAACGTAATGGCAGCTCTTCTTCTGGTAAAGCTGTGACCGTACCATCTTCCCAATGAATGATCGGAATTGGTTCCCCCCAGTAACGTTGACGTGAGAATAACCAGTCACGTAAACGATAGCTGACTTCTTTTTTCCCACAACTATTTTCTTCTAACCATTCATTCATTTTAGCAATGGCTTCTGCTTTATTCATGCCATTCAAAAATTCAGAATTGATATGAGGACCATCTTCTGTATAAGCAGCCTCTTCAATATTTCCTCCTTCGATCACGGGAAGAATTTCTAAATCAAAGGTTTTTGCAAATTCATAATCACGTTCATCGTGAGCAGGAACAGCCATGATTGCTCCAGTACCATAAGAAGCTAACACATAGTCAGCGATCCAGATCGGGATCTCTTTTCCATTAACTGGATTGATTGCATAAGCTCCAGTAAAGACACCCGTTTTTTCTTTCGCTAGATCTGTACGTTTCAAATCTGATTTTTTAGCTGTCTCTTCGATGTATGCTTCAACTGCTGCTTTTTGTTCTGGCGTCGTGATTTCTTGCACCAAGTCTAATTCAGGAGCTAAAACAGAGTACGTTGCGCCAAATAGTGTATCTGGTCGTGTGGTAAAAATCGTGTACGTTTTGTCTGTTCCAGCAACTTTAAATTCAACATTTGCTCCTACTGAACGACCGATCCAGTTGCGTTGCATTTCTTTGATGCTATCTGGCCAATCTACTAAATCAAGATCATCAAGTAAACGATCTGCGTATGCAGTGATCTTCAGCATCCACTGACGCATTGGTTTGCGGACGACATCGTAGCCGCCACGTTCACTTTTTCCATCGATCACTTCTTCATTAGAGATCACCGTACCAAGCTCAGGTACCCAGTTAACTGCTACTTCTGCTTCATATGCCAAACCTTTTTCGTATAATTTTGTAAAGATCCATTGTGTCCATTTGTAATATTCTGGATCAGTTGTGTTGACTTCACGATTCCAGTCATAACTAAACCCTAAAGAATTGATTTGACGACGAAATGTTTCAATGTTTTTTTGTGTAAATTCAGCTGGATCATTTCCTGTATCTAATGCGTACTGTTCGGCTGGTAGTCCGAACGCATCCCATCCCATCGGATGCAAGACATTGAATCCTTGACTGCGTTTAAAACGAGATAAGATATCTGTTGCTGTATAGCCTTCCGGATGTCCAACATGCAATCCTTGACCTGATGGGTATGGAAACATATCCAACGCATAGAACTTTGGTTTTTCAGGATCATCATGGGTATTGAAGGTATTGTTTTTTGCCCAGTATTTTTGCCATTTCTTTTCGATTTCTTTATGGTTATAACTCATTTTCTATCCCCCTGATCTATTTGTACTTCCACATTAATCTGTCGAAGTTTAGTGAAGTCTAGCCTCACCTTTTTGTTTTTTTCATCTGAAGAAAACAAAAAAGTCCTATAAAAAGATTGCTCTTTTTATAGGACGTAATCTACGTGGTACCACCTAATTTTGCCTTTTCACAAAGGCCTCAAACGTTGTAACGGTCGTCACCGCTCCTACTTACTCTGTTTGTGATTTCAGTAGGCGCAACTCAAAGGCGAGTTCAAAAGCGTCCGTACACATTTCCACCAACCATGTGCTCTCTAAAACTTTCGACTTTTTACTACTTCCTTTTCAGGCGTTGATTTTTATTTACTCAAAAGTGTAGATTCATAGTAACAAATAAATGCTACAAGTTCAAATATTATTTCACACATTTACTGATTTCCTGCCATGTGTCATTACTTATTTTTTGACGATCAACTGTTGTCCCGGATAAATAAAGTTATTCTTGATATTATTCCATTCGATCAATTGATTCATGGTGATTCCATGACTATCGGCAACGCCCCATACTGATTCGCCTGCTTTGACGGTATAGGTTTTTTCATCTGATTTCGCTGGTGTTGATTGTGCAGTGCCTTTTTTAACGATGACTTCTTGTCCTGGATAAATAAAATTGTTTTTGATGTTGTTCCATTCAATCAACTGATCCATCGTAATATGGTGTTTATTGGCAACGCTCCACACCGATTCGCCTGCTTTGACAGTATACTTCGTATCACCCGTTGAAGAAGCCGTTGGAGTTGTAGAAGCTGGCGTTGAAGCTGTTGGTTTGGTTGTTGCTGTTGCGCTTGCTTTACTGCTTCCACCTTTGACGATCAATTTCTGTCCTGGATAAATGAAGTTATTCTTAATATTGTTCCATTCAATCAACTGGTTCATGGAAATCCCATTTTTATTTGCAACACCCCATACTGATTCGCCTGCCTTGACAGTATAAGTCGCTTGCCCTGTCGCAGTTGAGCTGGTATTGCTTGATGCGGTGTTCTTGTTATTAGCTGTCGAAGCGGACGCATTACTTGAAGATGAGCCACCTTTGACAATCAATTTTTGCCCTGGGTAAATAAAATTATTTTTAATATTGTTCCATTGAATCAGTTGGTTCATGGAAATTCCAAATTTATTCGAAACACTCCAAACCGATTCGCCTGCTTTGACAGTATAAGTACTTCCAGAAGTAGTACTTCCTGTATTTGCCGTATTACTAGATGTATTACCTGTCGATGTATTAGAAGTAGAACCGCTTGCTGAAGAACTACCTTTTGAAACAACCAACTGTTGACCTGGATAAACAAAGTTATTCTTGATGTTATTCCATTCGATCAGTTGATTCATCGAAATCCCATGATCATTCGCAATTTTCCAAACAGAATCGCCTGATTTAACCGTATATTTTGCACCAGTTGCTTGCCCCGTACTGCCAGACGTATTCGTGTTGCCAGAAGTATTTCCAGAAGAAGCATTATTACCAGTGTTAGTGGTTGAAGAACCTGCAGATTGGCCACCTTTGATCGTTAATTTTTGTCCTGGATAGATAAAATTATTTTTGATATTATTCCATTCGATTAACTGCGCCATCGTGATTCCAAATGAATGAGAGATTCCCCAAACGGAGTCTCCTGATTTGACGGTATAAGTCGTACCAGTCGTAGTTGCAGAACCGCCTGAGTTCCCACTAGTACTTCCAGAATTGGATGTATTTCCCGTATTCCCGCCATTTCCAATCGTTGCACCACCTCCAGCGTTGCCGCTAGCTGGTGTATCGTATTTGGTCAATCCATAGGTTGTAATAATATTGTTTAGTTTTCCAGCGTACCCTGGATCAGTTGCATAACGACCTGTCAAACAAGCAGTAGCATCAGTATAAGATTTAGTATTGCTTTTCCAAGTACCTGCATAATAATAGCCATTACCAAAAGAGGTATTTCTTAAAACATAGGCATTGTCATTAAATGACTCTGCAAAAGAAGGGTACTGACGGAAAGGTTCTTTTTTAGATACCCATTTATTGTTAAGATATTCGAGTGTATCCATATAAACAGTTTGACCTTGATAACTTCCTTTAATCCCAAATAGATTATAGTAAGGTGCTTGTGACAAGGCACTACTTCCCCAACCACTTTCGACGACTGCTTGAGCAATCATGACTGAGGCATATAAATCGTTGGCTTGAGCAATTGGTTGTGCATACGTAGCAATCTCAGCAATAAACGCTGCTGTATTGATTCTGGCACCGAATTGTGTGGGGGTTTGATCAGCATCTACTTGTACAGGCTGAATCAATGGCGCTGCCACAGAACAGCCGACCATCGCCGTACCGACAAGTGCAGCACTACGTTTTACTTTACGAAAACGTTTGGTTTCATTTAAACGTCTACGTTCTTTTCTTGCAATGTTTTCCATCTTCTATCCTCCAACTTCTATCTACAATTTCTATACTATTATAATAATTATAACTTCTCTTAATCTTTATTAAAAGTTATTTAAGTGTGTGACTGCTTATTGTAATCAGACTGTAACCTTTCGTAATGTTCAACACTGAGAAAAAAATAGCACCTTTCCCCGCTTGATTTTAACGACTTTTAACAAATAATCGATTTAACCTTTCCCAGTCAAAGTATGTCAGTTATATTACTTGAAAATGTCTAGGAGATTACAAAGTGATTTACAAATAAAATACCTTTTTTATTTTTTGATTAAGTGCTCGATTCTATAAATAATTATGGATATTATTTATAGAGCGAATAATGCTATAATGAGTCATTGTTGAAAAGGAGGATATTTATGAAGCAACGTACAACTTTTCATGTAGCTGGAGCTTGTTTTTTACTGCTCTTTTTAGTCTTAGGCTACATTGTCAAATACCGTATTTCTTTACTGGCGGGATTTGATCAATCAATAACAGAAATGATCCGCGCTCCCTACCCCCATTGGAATGCTTATCAGCTGTTTATGACAAAATTTGGCAATCCACTCACGGTCATCTTAGTCTTTTTGCTGGTTTCATTTTTGTTATGGTGGAAGAAAAAAAGACCTGAAATGATTTGGTTAGCGGTTAATTTTATTGCCATTGCTGGGATCATCAATCCTGTGATCAAACTATTCGTGATGCGCGTTCGCCCAACCCTTGAACACCTTGTGGTAGAGCACAGTTACAGTTTTCCTAGTGGTCATGCAGCTGGTAGTATGATTTTATATGGTACACTGATTTTTCTAATTCCTGTCATTATTCAAAAAAAGGTCTTTCGTCCATTGATTCAAATACTTCTAGCGTTTATTATAGTAAGTGTTGGGATTAGCCGTATTTATTTAGGCGTTCATTTTCCAAGTGATATTCTAGGTGGCTTTTTACTTAGCCTCTCGTGGTTATGCTTCACGTATCCAATTTATCGAACCCAAAAAGAAAAATGGCTAAACACGCAGAAAACGTCTTGATCTCACACAAGTATTTTTTAGTGAGAACTTTTGTTACAAATCATCCAAATCAATAAAAAATTGTGGAGAGACAGTTAACTTTTTTCTTTGATGATTAGTTAATCTGTCTCTTTACTTGATTCTAAGAACGATTCTCGTTATAAAGTGCTTAGATTTTACGTCATTCATCAGGTATAATGATCTGAATCGTTCAATACGAGTAGAAGAAAGTGATGAATTTAGCACCATTAAGAAAGAAGGATAACAATGGAATTTACATATTCAGATGGAAATAAACGCTACCACTCATGGAATTATGCGTTAAGAAATGAATTTGGCGGGAAAATTTTCAAAGTGCCAATCGATGGAGGATTTGACTGCCCCAATCGTGATGGTACAGTGGCTCACGGGGGCTGTACTTTTTGTAGTGTTTCTGGATCAGGTGATATGATCGTCGCTCCCGAAGACCCATTACCTATTCAGTTCCATAAAGAAATCGATATGATGCATCAAAAATGGCCAGGGGTAACCCAATATATCGTTTATTTCCAAAATTTCACGAATACTCATGCACCTGTAGAAATCATTCGTGAGCGTTTTGAACAAGTGATCAACCTTCCTGGTGTTGTCGGGTTGTCGATTGGTACTCGCCCAGACTGCTTACCAGATGCGGTCGTGGATTATCTCGCAGAACTAAATGAACGGCTTTATCTGTGGGTCGAATTAGGATTACAAACGACTTTTGAAGAAACCTCTACACTGATCAATCGCGCACATGACTACCAAACTTACCTTGATGGTGTGAATAAATTACGAAAACATGGCATTCGTGTCTGCACTCACTTAATCAACGGCTTACCTGGTGAAACATTAGAAATGATGCGTGAAAATGTCCGACGTACGATCCTTGATTCAGATATCCAAGGAATCAAGCTTCACTTAATGCACTTGATGCGCAAAACAAGGATGCTTCGTGATTATCATGAAGGTCGTTTACAACTGATGACCCGTCCTGATTATGTCAATGTGATTTGTGATCAATTGGAAATGATCCCTCAAGAAATCATTATCCATCGGCTTACCGGTGATGCCCCTTGGGATTCGTTGATCGGACCAATGTGGAGTTTGAAAAAGTGGGAAGTCTTGAATGCGATAGATGAAGAATTGGTTCGTCGCAATAGTTATCAAGGAAAATTTGATGTTCGTAAAGGAGTGCGTTGCTAATGCTACAAACTGCTTTACACTTTAGCCATACGTTATTAAAAGAAACCCTGCAACCAGGTGACCATGCTATTGATGCCACCATGGGTAATGGTTATGATACACTTTTTATGGCTGAATTGGTCGGGAAGACCGGACATGTTTACAGTTTTGATATCCAACCTGCTGCCTTGCAATCCACGAAAGAAAAAATCGCTGAACAAGCATTGACCGATCGAGTCTCTCTTTATTTACAAGGTCATGAGACACTGGGGAATGTCGTGGCTCCAGAGCAATCAATCAAAGCAGGGATTTTCAATCTAGGTTATCTTCCTAAGAGTGACAAAGCAATCATTACTTTACCTGAAACAACGAAAATCGCAATGGAAGAGATACTGAAACGTTTAGCCCCTCGAGGACGCATGATTATCGTCGTCTACTATGGTCATGAAGGTGGGAAATCAGAACTGGATATGGTACAACAGTTTTGTCAAATGCTCCCTCAAGATCAGTATAATGTTTTAAACTATCAATTTATTAATCAAAAAAACAATCCACCGATTTTGTATTGTGTGGAGAAGAAAAAATGTTGAAATAATTGGCTTTGTTCAATTACTCCGTTCGCTTCTTTATGGCTTATCAATGTTTTTTGGACAGTTTTGTTAATTGACGAATATAAAAAAGCCCATAACTAGAAAGTTTTCACTAAGCTTTCTATGGTTATGGGCTTTTTCTCATTGTTGGTTCTCTCAAGTAATCCAACATGTCTTTTTCTATTCTATTGGCTTTTCACGTATGACTCGCAGAATGAACAGGGATAGACTTCCTACAAAGAGCAATAAAATGAGTAAGATCATGAGATTGAGCCACCATTGTCTTTGTTCTGCATTCGCTTCTTTTTGGGCTAGTTCTTCTGTATAAGGCACTCGATGTCCCCTGACTAATAATCGATGGGAATTGATCATATACGGTGTACAGGTGACTAAAGTAACGAGATCTTCCTCTGGATAAATTTTTAGAGAGCTAACGTCATCAGGGGTCACAATAGTGATGTCATTCACTTCATAGGCCAACTTTTCTTCTGCATAGGTGATAATGAAAATATCCTCCAACTCCAGTTGATCAAGATCCGTAAAAAGTTTTCTTTCGGGAATCCCACTATGGGCAGAGATCACACTATGATTACTTTTGCCACCAGTAGGATAGGATGTTCCTTCCAAAACACCAGCACCATATTGGAGGATCGTCGGACTTGCATGGTCAAACAACGGAACACTGACCCTAATCTTAGGGATTTGGATCGAACCAATCAAGTGATTCGCTAAATAATTAGCGAGATCCGCTTCTTTCCGACCAGTATAGGTTGGGAGCGTGATCGCTCCCATGCCTCTTTCTGCTAGTTCTTGATTATACTTTTTGGCTCTTTCTCGTTCCTGTTGCTGTTCTGCTTTCGTTTTTTGAGACTCATTGATACGATAATGATCAACGAGTTGGTTGAAGGCATTGACATAAAAAGGATAACTAGCAATTAACCCACCTGTTAAAAAAAGGAGATACATCACGATCCGAAGCCACTTTTTTGGTCGCTGTTTTTGGGACATTGGATATTCCCTCCTTCAAAACCTGTTTACATTGGCTTTTTTTTCGTTTGTCGATAAACGACGTAGGCTGCTAAGAGAATCAGTCCCCCGATCAGCAGGAAAATATAGATGCCCATACCACCGGTTTCCGGTAAAAGCCCTTGAGGTTGGTTTTCGATCGTAACTAAAGGTGTCTCTGAAGCAGTTGAATCAATTTCAAAAGTGGTATAAGGATCTAAAATGACGTAACCACTTGGAGCCGTCACCTCTTCCAACGTGTAGGTTCCCGCTTTAAAGCCCCGAATATCAAAATAGCCATCTGGTCCTGAGGTTATTTCTGTCCCGACATCATCCCAACCAATCAAGACATTCTCTTCATTCAGACGTGCGTACAATACTTGACCATCAGAATCTTTAAAAATCCGAAAGACCGCCCCACTTAATGGATTACCATCATGACTATTGATCTTTCTAAATTGATGCTCATTCGTCTTGACTTTTGGTCCATCTAAGATCGTAGGATCCGAGCCAAAATCGATTGTGGCGGTATTATCAGATAGTTGAGTGATTGCATCACCCGTGAGCGACATGTCATAAGAAATCGTGAGCGTTTTTCCTTGTAATAATTCAACCACTTCCTCATTGTCAATGTGGAAAGTAATCGTAAACCCACCATTCGGAGTAGCTGTATCAATCGTAAAATAACTACTAGGTACCGCTACACCATCAATCAATACTTCGATTGAATCAGGGGTCGTTAGTCGCAACCCATTAGTTGGTGTATCCGTGATTTCGAAAAATGCTTTGTTACCTAAGTCACGGGGAACAGCAACCGTCAACAGATAATTTAAGATGTCATCTGTTCCAACATCATAGTAGGTTACTTGATTCCCATCTTGAGTGATTGTTACTTCATTAAACCGACCGCTATCTACTAAAGTTTTCGAATGTTCTTTCAAAATATTTTTAGGATAGAGGTGGATCTCTGTTAGTTCTCCATCACCAGCATAGACTGGCAAAGCCAAAAGTAGTGGGTATGCCATTTCATATATATTCGCTGGTGATTCTTCTTCGACAAAGAGATAAACAGCATCTCTACCTTGGGCATCTTTTCGAGGTAATTGGTCAAAGACCGCAATCCCCTGTCTGTTTGGATCGGTCTCGCCACTTGCGGTTGCTGTCACTTGAGTCTGCAAAGGGCCACTGGCATAATCAGGGGCTCTTTTATATAAAGCCGCATCAGACTGGATTCTTTCCAAGGCTTCTCGTGCTGTTTTCCCATCCTCTCTGATAGAACGAAAATATTGTTCTGTGACATCATAGACAGAAAATGTCACTCCATCTAACGGATCACCGCCAAAGTTTTCCATTAGTTCACCAGTATTTTGTTGATACGCTTCTTTCGGGATTTCATCCTGCCAAACACGTTTATGAAGCGTGACATTCACATGCTCTGGGGCTGCTGCTACTGGAAGACTCATTCCTAAAATACTGAATGCCGAAAACAACAACGTAGCAAGCATCACGAATATCCTGAATTTATTCTTTTTACTTTCAGTCATCTTCTTCCCTCCTAGTTTTGTTCATGTACTTCCTTAACAAGTAAGCCAGTAATAACAACGCAATGCCTAAAATAGCTAGCGCTTGTCTCATTTCTGCAGTACGTGGTAACAGACGATTGAATAGCTGTTCCGTCCCTGTCGCTGTTCCTCCTTGTTCTCCCCCAGCATCCGTTGGCAGATCATCGTCCTTTTGAGACTCTCCTGCTCGTGAAATGTTATAGATTCTAGGTCCTTTCTCTATCGATTCGTCCTGTTCATCAGAAAAAGGTTCCGACATTTTTTGTTCATTAAGTGTCATGAATAAAAACTCACCTGATTCATTTTTCCAAGTATTTGGGATAAATAATGGAATCTGCCGATTTTCTTCACTGATCTCATACCCCGGAAGAGTTTGCAATTCTTCAAAATAGTATTCACCACCGATCAAAAAATGGTCTGCTATCTTGACACGCCCTGCAGCATCAGAGATGAAGGTTGCGATTGCTTCATCATTTAAGGGATCATCACTTTGTTTCCATACATCCCCTAACGCCTCCTGATTTTGCGCTAAATAGATTTTTTCCCCAGCTTCGTTATAACGAAACAGGGAAAAAATCACACCTTCGAGAGGTTCGGTCTGCTCAGTGTCTTCTTCTTTGCCATATTTGTAAAAATACGGTTGTCGAAAATACCCAGCATTTTTAGGATAAAGATGAATCTGAGTCAGCTCTACTTCATTTAATGGGTCCATTAGAGGCAAGCCAATCATTATTGGTGCAGCATTTGTCACATTGAAATAACTAGTTTGCTGGGAATGATCCTCAACGATCAGATAAATTCCATAGTGACCGTTGTGCTTTCTGGGAACATCGATCACACCCACTCCTTCACCAAATTCAGCATGAGTCTGCGTTAGGACAGGACTACCTGTCACTTCTTCTAATTGCTGCTCTGCAATAAATTGTTCGATCTGGATCGGGTTCATTTGTCCCAAGCGTTTAGCTAAAGCTTGCGCATCTTCTTGTGATTGAAGATAATAATCCGTCAAATGATAGACATGAAACGTGGCGCCATTATAAGGAACACTCAGACCAAGGCCATTTAAGTTAGCCAATTCATTTTCTGTCAATTGTCTGCCATTTGATGGAGAGGTTTGTGGATCTGTGATCGACTCATCTACAAGGACTCTCTTGTGTAAGATGAACGTCACAGTCTCAGGATCAGTAGCATAGCCTCTATATGGGAAGAATCCGGTTACTAACAGCAGACCTAGCAGCAGCCATTGAAACATTCTTTTTTTCTGCATATCCTCTACTCCTTTCTCATTTGCTGAAATGCCATCAGACCGTCCTAATTACTATTTGCTATTTCGCTTACTTCTCAAGCGATAGAACAACCAACCTAGTAATAAAACAATGGTAGTGAGGGCTGCAATTAGAAAGAAGCGAAGTCCAGGTCCACCTGTCATTGGCAATAAGCCAGACGTTTCCGTATTCATGATTGGTACGACTTCCATTTCGTCCAAGTTTTGGACAGCTTCATGTGGTTGTAACAAAATGTAATCTGTATCAGCTAGCCTAAATCGTTCAGAAAGGTCACTACCTTCGTGATCCGTGATACTTATTTCTCTAATGTAATAATGATAAGCTTGACCATCTGGAGTAAATTTCTCCAAGCGGTTACTGATCCATTTCAACCCTTCACCTGTATCTCCTGGCGTTAAGAGAATCGTTTGGATTTTCTGCTTTTCCCCTTCTTCGACACTTCTAAATAACTCAAAGGTAATGTAGTTAATGCTCGAGTAATCTAAATCGCTGAATTCAAATTGTTTCTCAAATCCCACATAGACACGTTCAGGGGTACTTTCAGGTGTCGTGCTATTTTTCAGGATGATTTGCCAATTATGATTAGCATCTTTCACGATCTTATTGAGATTATCAACTTGATCGCCCTCTTCCCCACTACTTAAATCAAAATATGGTTGCAGGTTTTTTCCTGTTTTGGTATTGATGATGCTGGTTTCTTTTACGATATAACGATAATCCTCACCTAAATCGGCTAACTCTTCGACCAGCACTTTAAACTCATTCTCCTGATTTAAAGTGAAAGTCATGGGTGTGAATGAAGCATCCAAGCGCCACTCATCGCTTTGTTCATGCCGTTGTTCCCTTAATAAATTGACCGTAATTTCATAATCTTCTTTGATCTCCTCTGGTACTGCCGCATTAGGCGTGGTAAAATCCCAATTTTTTTCGATCATGAAAGGCTTTGGTCGGTTTTCAACAGTCAACTTAAACTGTCCATTGTCTAATTGGATCGTTGCTCGTTCTTGTGTCACTGGAATCCCTTGTTCATCGGTGAAAAAAATTTCCTCTTCTCTACTAGTCGTTCCTGATGCCTGTACCTTGAAATAAATGGGCTCTGGTAGTACAGCAAACGGACCTGCTGGTGGAGTAATCTCTGTCAGACGATAGATTCCGTTCGTCAATCCATAAGCCTCTTCTTCATGAACACCACCGATCTGAGTAGGATTATCTACCGTAAATGTCTCTAATACTCTTTCAGGAAATTGTTCTTGGAAAAAATCTTTAGATTTTTTCTCTAAACGGAATTCTGAACCTGTAAGGTCATTTCCTTCGTGATCGGCTTTATAGAATTCCACGATTCGGTGGATTCCTGAAGCATAACCTTCTCCCGTCGTGATGTCCGTAATGGATTCTTCCGTCACTTTTTGTTTTCCATTCAAGAAAACACCTGCACGATTATTGACAGAATCAGCGGTTGTTTGGGCAGTATATTCTACGATCAATGTTTTATCTGTCACTTCTGACTGACCTGTATTATCACCTACAACTAATTGGAAATGAGCAGTTTTTTGCGATAAATTGATCAAACCGTCCGCAGCTAACTGGTCAAAGGCGGTTTCTGCCTTCACACCTGGCTCACTTAAAGCTCTTCCTGTTTGCTGACTGATCCAATGAGCTTCACTTGTGTCATTTTCTGGATTTGCTTGCCATTCAAAGATTTGATAAGCACCTCGCCCATCTACGCCAATGTACTCTGGCAAATATGGGACTAAGAGTTGTTGTGGTGCCAACAGTAGAAAATCTTGTTCATCGATTAAACGGCGTATTTTTTCAAATTGCTGAGTCTGGGGATTGTATTTTCCTTCAAAAACGTTGATTCGATATTTTCCAGTATCGGGATCTAGCAGAAGCATCGTTTCTTCTTCATGATCCATGAGATCAAAGAGATACAAATTCTGGTATTTGGCGCCACCTGGGTTCACGATCACGCGGTAGGTGATATGTTCGCCGTCGTCTGCTACTTCACCCGTCTTGATCACTAAACTTTCTGTCGGTATCGTGACTTGCGTTTCTACTTCTGTCTTGCGCCCACCAGGACTTGTCAGTGTCGCTATATTTTTATAAGAACCTGCTAGTAATGGATTATCAGCTAGTTCTTGAGTGGCAACATAATCGGCAATGAAGAAGATAACGATTGGTCGATGACTCTCTTTTAAGAGAACGATCCGCATCAATTGTGTTTGCGGATCATATTCTAGGCGATAATCCGTACCTTCCACTAGTCGTTCATTCCCTGCATAATCTCCTGCCGCTATTTTCCAGCGGTGTTGATTCGTATCAGGATCAATCGGACCAGCTAGGTTGGCGGTCCCCTGAAAGACGTGAACAGAGTCTGGCTTAAACTCCCAACCAGCAAGGGTCGAAAAATCATCTTCAATGACGGTTCCTGCTGGTAATGGACCACTGGAAGGATTGAATTCTAGACGAAACAGTGTTTGGTATCGATCAACGATTCCAGTGTAGACCGGTTGTCGGCTCTCATTTGAAAAACTTTCATCTGTCCAATATTCAAACGTTCCGATATTTCCAGCATCAGCTTGTTCTGCATCTTCAGCGATTGCTTCTTCATACTTTTGCCCTGGCTGTAGGAATAACCCTTTTTTATGTCCATCGTTTATGAGGCTATAGTGCCAATTGCCAAATGTTCCATAACCAACTGAATCTTGAGAATACTGAACGTCTCCTTGCCGCCAAGTTGCTTTGGCGTAGTTGAAGAACGTAATATCTGGATGGATATACGTTCCACCTAACCAAGGATAGATCCCTTGGACTACTGGATCGCTGGAATAGTAATTACTTCTATTGAACTGAGAAGGGTCTTCATCCCAGATTTTTAAATAACCTCTACTAGATAACTGATGCTCTTTCGTTGAAAAATGAATCTTAATGGTTCGATCCGTTGTTTCATAATCTCCAATCAAGCGGATCGTAAACCCTGTTTGATAAGCACTATTCGCTTGATGTAAATAACTCCCATCCGGCAACATCAATCGTTCGCCTGGTTCAGAAAGATTATGCAAAACCAACTCAAAATCAACACCCTTTTCTAATGTGTTGCCTACGTCATCTGTGATGACTAATGTCGATTCTAGTAATGAGCGAGCATAATAGATCCATTTAAAAGGACGAACATTGTTCTCATAGTAGCCGTGATAGTTATTAGGATCGAACAATCGCACGAGATCCTCTTCAAAGATGATGGAAGAATCACGGATTTCTACTTGTTCAACTAATTTGTTTTCCTGATTGAACAAAATCTCCCAATGTTGGATCTGCTGAGTCTGGTCACCCCCAACTCCACGTTTTACGATCCCTGGCATGCTTGGGTTAGGAATGATTCCGCCAGCGCTACCTTCACCAAAACTTCCTTGGATCGCATGGTTGGAAAACTGGATCGTATCCGCTGAAACCTGTCCATCCGTCGTTTGTATCCTCGTTTGGTAGGTGATTCGGTAGGTGCCATTCGCATCCCCTGGTGGTGTGAGCGTCATCTCTGTGTTTTCTGCATTGAAACCGACTGTAAAGCCTTCCGCATTCGTTCCAGTGATCTGCAGTGAGTTTTGTTCAAAGGTATGGCTCGCAGCATTTGCTGGAATGACGGATAATCGATCAACGATAGGGTCTTTTTCACCATCGACGTAATAATACGTGTCGATTTGCCAAGTCACGAGTACATAGTCATACGCTTCGCGATTACCTGTTGGTTGACCAGGATCATCTGTCGCCCGATAAAAATCAATTTTGTCTGATCCATTTGGATTTTTAGCTATTCGTTTTGAAAAGTCTTGTTTTACGATATCAAATTCGACATCATTCGTTTCTGTCCGACCTAATTCATCACTTTCGACAATGAGTTGATTATGAACAGTTGGTTGGCTTAGATCTTTGACTCTGGTACGGATGATTAATCGATAAGCCGTTCGTTTAGGCGTTTCGTTATTTTTGATCGTCCAAGTTATTTGGTTGTCTTGTTGCGCTTGACTATAATCACTTGCTAATAAAGGATGGAACTGTTCATCCTCCACTTCTTTCTTTTGGATACTAACTGACACAAATTCCTGGTTATCACCAAAGAAATCTGTGATTTTCACATTTGTCAACGCCCGATGTTCTTCGTTGATCAACGCTTCCCATTCAACAATTCCAGTGTCCCGATTAAAACCAATTCCCTGTTTTTCAACGATCTCTTCTCCTTTAACAATGATTGGCACTTCAACTACACCATATTCTCCCAAATCTACGATCAATTCTTCGGTAATATTATCAAAACTCGTATCAATAGAAAACGAGCCCTGAATCTCACTAAAATTATAAATACGGGTATTAAATTGGATCGCTATACTACGATCCTCATTTACATAAAACGTCCCAAAAGAAAATCGTCCAGTTTCATCCATCAATTCACCCGATAAACCACCTGCTGGAATCAATAACGTGTCAGGAATATTTTCAATGATCGTATAGCGTTCATTAGCCATTAGATCGCCACTAGGATAAATATCGTCATCGACCAACCACCAATTGATTTGAAGGCGGACATTCGTATCGCTTGGAACGCCTGTTTCGGGCAAATCACTCGTATACGTGCCGTCTTTTTCAGGATCGATCATCAATTGGACGCCGTTATCATTGTTCCCGTAAGCCTCACCTAATTGAAAACCTGTTGGTTGTCCAGTTACCTGGAAATGACCATTTGAGGAAGCATGGACTAGCGGCCCCATCAAAAAGAGCGGGTTGGACAAAGGAACCAAAATCGTCAAGAGCATCATCAATTGTAAGCACACCTGCCTTATTTTTACCTTCATACCCATTACCTGCCTTTTTATAGTTTTTAAGGAGCGCCTTATTTAACATGAAATATAACAGGTTTCTTGAAACAGCTTACTTCAACTTTTTCAGACAAGTCTGAAAAATAACGTTTCTTATCTCACAATAGCTAAAGTCAAAGAGATCTCTATATGCAAAAAAAAGACTACTTAGAAAAGAGCCATTCCCTCTTCTAAGTAGTCTATTAGTTAGCTTATTTGTTCATCAAAAACAGATCATTCAAAGACAAACTGATTATGATAAAGTTCAGCATAGAAGCCATCTTCTGCCAACAACTGATGATGATTTCCTTCTTCGATTACTTTTCCATCACGTAAAACAACAATACGATCCGCATTTAAAATCGTTTTTAACCGGTGGGCAATCACAAAGCTGGTACGTCCTTTGATTGCTTCGTCCATGGCTTTTTGGATTTTAGCTTCTGTTACTGTGTCCACGTTACTTGTTGCTTCATCTAAAATCAACAATGAAGGATTCGTAATGATCGTTCTGGCAATACTGATCAATTGTTTCTGACCGGTACTGAACAAGTTGTTTTCTTCAGATACTTCTGTTTCATACCCTTTTTCTAGATTCATGATAAAGTCATGAATATTCGCCTGCTTAGCGGCATTGATCACTTCTTCATCTGTCGCATCAGGTTTCCCAAAGACAATATTGTCGCGAATAGTACCCGAGAATAGGACGGATTCTTGTAAAACGATTCCTACATGTTTTCGTAAAGCATCTAAATCATACTCACGGATGTCTGTCCCATCAATCGTTACTGCACCACTATTCACATCATAAAAACGATTCAATAGATTCATGATCGTTGTTTTACCTGAGCCAGTCGGTCCAACTAACGCGACCATTTCACCTTTATTTACATCAATAGATACATCATTTAACACTAATTTATCAGGGTTATAACCAAAATCAACATGTTCCAAAGATAAGCCTTTATCGATCCCATCAAAAGATTGACCATTCGCTGGTTTCACTTCATCTTTTTCAGCAAACATCTCATTCAGTCTACGTGCCCCTGTGATCGCTAATTGGATCATGCTATAACCAGATGAAATTTGCATCAATGGTTGATAATATTGTTGGGAATACTGAACGAATGTGACTACCAATCCTAAAGCAACCGAGCGTTCCAGATCCCCATTCAGTGCTAACCATCCACCAAAGAAAATGACGATTGCGGTATTCACTAAAGACATCCCTTGCATCATTGGGAAAAGCAATCCTGAATAAGCTTGTCCTTTAAACGTTGCTTTACGAACAGTCTCATTGTGTTCCAAGAAACCATCAATTGTCTCTTCCTGTAATCCATTGGTGATGATGACACGTTGACCACTGATTTTTTCATCCATATAGCCGTTCAATTTCCCAACTTCGTCTTGTTGTAAATCAACGTATTTTCTTGCCTTTTGGATAATCAAAACAGCAATCAAAACTGCCACTGGTGTAGAAGCAATTGTTGCCCAAGCTAACTCAACATTTTGGCGGAACATCATAATCAATATCCCAAAAAGTAAAACGATATTGGTGATTACTTGGAGCAAAGCTTGGTTCAAACTATTTTGGATATTATCTAAATCACTCGTAAATCGACTAAGAATTTCCCCATCTTGATGAGAATCAAAGAAGCGGATCGTCAATTTTTCTAGTTTATTGAATAAACCAATACGCATCCGATTCGTCGATTTACCCACCACTTGCGTAAATAAGATACTGTAAATGAAGTTTGCGGCACTCGCTAAAACATAAAACATTAATAGTTTCCAAATAATGGAAACGAAGCGACTCTTATCATCGACTCCTTGCATCAAAGCCCCAACATAGTTAGCTAGTTCTTGAAAGGCTTCTCCGATATATTGTGGCGCCTTCACTTGAAGATAAGTGGCAATGATAACTGTAACAAAAATAAAGAAAAAGGAGACCTTATACCGTTTTAAATAGTGATAGAAAAACTTACTGGCTTTTATTAAATCAGTCATGGCTACTCCTCCGTTCCTTTTTGTGTTTCGAAAATTTCTTGGTACACCCGATTGGTTGCTACTAGTTCTTCGTGTGTTCCTTCACCCACTAATCTGCCTTCATCTAATACAAGAATCCGGTCTGCTTTGACAACAGAAGCGATTTTTTGAGCGATCACAATTGTAGTAGTGCCTTTTAATTCTTTTGCTAATGCTTCACGAACCAACTTTTCAGAACGCGCATCTAATGCACTGGTACTATCATCTAAGATCAAAATCTTAGGATCACCAATGACACCTCGGGTAATAGACAACCGCTGTTTCTGTCCACCTGAAAAGTTACTACTACGTTCTTCCACAGGAGCCTCATAGCGATCGGCTAATTTTTCGATAAATTCTTGTGCTTGAGCAATCGCAGAAGCATGTTCCATATCTTTTTCAGAAGCATCTTTTTTCCCTTGACGCAAGTTTTGCGCAATCGTTCCAGAGAAAAGGATCGCTTTTTGTAAAACAAAGGATACAGTGTGACGTAGGCTTTTTTCATTGACTTGTCTTAAATCTACGCCGCCTACTTCCACTTTTCCTTCTGTTGGGTCAAACAATCGTGGAATCAACTGAGCGAGTGTCGATTTACCAGCTCCTGTTGCACCAACAATCCCCACCATTTCACCTGGTTGGATCGAAAAACTGATGTCTTTCAATGTGTCTGCATCATCGCCAGGATAACGGAAAGAAACATGATCAAAAGTGACTGATCCAGTTAAATTCTGTTCTGGTACATCTTGGTATGTTAAATCTGGTTCTGTGTCTAAAATCTCTTTGATCCGTTTCAATGAAACTGCAGCTCTTGATGTCATCATCATCATCATTCCACCAATAATGATTGCCATCATGATCTGCATCAAATAGTTCATGAAAGAAGCCAAACCACCGATTAAGGTTGGATCATCTTTTGCTAAATCACTAACAAAAAAGATTGCGCCAACTACTGCTAAATTAGCAGCCAACATAAAGGATGGAATCATCACGGAAAACAAGGTTCCCACAATGATGTTGTGTTTCGTTAGATCTTCGCTGACTTTACTAAACTCTTTCAATTGATTGTCTTCTTGGACAAAAGATTTGACTACACGGATCCCCATAAGATTTTCTTTGGCAATACTATTGACTTTATCAATCAGTTTTTGGATGATCATAAAATGTTTACCCATTCTGGTAAATGATAAAGCTGTAATCAAGAAAACTGCTACGATCAATGCGACAATGATCCACCATAATTGCGGCATCGTCATCATTGCCAAAACAAAAGCCCCGATAAACAGAAATGGAATTCTAAAGAGCGATTGTAAAGAAATCATGACTAGGTTTTGAATTTGTGTAATATCATTTGTTAGTCGAACTACCAGATTTCCAGCAGAGAATTTTTCGATATTTCCAAATGAAAAAGTCTGGATTTTACGAAATGCTTCTTCCCGAATATCAGCACTAATCCCTTGTGCCACTTTCGCTGAAAAAATCGTATTTGAAACTCCAGCTGCTAGTCCTAACAAAGCTAAACTGATCAAGTATACACCGATCGTTTTCATCTTGTCGTTATCTTCTGTAATAATAGCTTCTAATACTTGTTGTAAAAGCTTCGGTTGCCATAATGCGGCACTTACCATAATCGCTACAGAAAACAATGAAATAAATACAGCAACTTTGTATTTTTTTGCATGTCTTAAAATTAAGCCCATTGGTTGTTACACCCCTTTTTATTAAAATTGACAGGTCTTATTTAACACTGTAAAATAAGGCCGACTAACAATTTACCATGTTTAAAAAAATATTGCAATACAAGAGGTTGATTAAATTTGGAACCAAAGCTTTCCCAAGAAATGATTATCAAATCTGCTTTTGCGATTCTGGCAGAAACGCAAGAACTATCAAAACTATCTATGCGAAACCTTGCTCAAAAAGTTCAAGTAAAAGCCCCTGCGCTTTACTGGTATTTCAAAAATAAGCAAGACTTGCTCCAAAAAATGGCTGAATTCATGGAAAATGAACTAATCATTCCCGAGCCTCGTTTACCTTGGCAGGAACGCCTTATTCAATTCATGGAAAACTACTACGACCTTTACACCCACTTTCCTTGTGGTGCAGAGCTAGAAATCAATACCGTTCCTTCTTATGCAAGTCGTTTGGAACACTTAGAAATGATGATCCAGATTCTTATCCAAGCGGGCTTTTCGATTGACCGTAGTCGTCAAGCAGTGTTTGCTCTTCATAACTTGTTGATTGGTCAACTGATGGATCAACAGCATGAACAGAATCTTCGGCACAAAATCATGGCCGGTAATCACTTACTCAAAGATGCTATTCTTTCTATGAGAAGTTATGTCGAAGAAAATGCACTAGTTGGACTAAAGGCTAGTATCACCGCTCACCAGAACCAAGAAAATGAAAAACAACTCTTTCTTGATAGCGTGACGATCTATCTTCAAGGGTTGGCTGTACAAAAAGAATCGTAAACAAAAAAAGACATGAAGGCAAGTTCGCGAACTTGCCTTCATGATTTTTTGTTTACTGTTTGAGTTGACTACGTGAATAAAACTTCCTATTCCACAAGTAATAGTCAGTTTAGCTACTAGTTTAGCCATCTCACTTATCCTAGATGAAGCAGTCTAATCATCTATTCCTTCATTTTTTAACCAAGGAAGATCTGTTGATAATTGAGCAGCAAAAGCTCGGTATTCTTCTCGTTCTTGTAAACGCTGTTTGCGCCGTTTTTCGTATCCTGCGCACACTAGTTTTTCTTCTGCCGTGTCCGGTATGACTTTAGGTACTGTAAATTCCGTTTCTTCATTCATATGAGACGGAACAGCGACAAATGTTGTAAAACAAGTTGCGGCTAAGTAACGCTCCCCAGTTGTCAGATTTTCTCCAATAATTTTAACGAATACTTCCATCGATTTATGATGAGTACCACTTACATAAGATTCTACACACACAGAATGGTTTTCATGCAACGGCTTCAAAAAATTCAAACTGTCTAAAGAAGCGGTAACTGCACCTCTGCGACAATGTCTTGTCACAGAGATCGAAGCAGCATCATCGATCATCGTCATCAATTTTCCACCAAATAAAAACCCAAAAGGATTAAGATCGAATGGAAAAATCCGATGTGTTTGAATGACTATCGATTCTTTACAATGCTTTATCTCTTCCAAAAAAACACCTCTTTCAAATAATTACCCTATGATTTGTCCTATAAAAAAGCTAAGGCCAAGACAATGTCCGAGCCTTAGCAATCGTCCTGAAAAAATAGTCTCAAAAGCTAAGAAAGATCAAGGATTCTTCCCCTATTTTTCTTCAAATAACCATTCCAAAGCACGTTGAATCCACTGATCCCAAAATACCCAGTTATGTTCGCCAGGACCATGTTCGAAGGTTACGCCAATCCCATTTGCTTTCAATGAATCAGTCATTTCTTGATTTGCTTGATAAAGAAAATCTGATTCCCCACATGCCAAGTAGATACGAGGTGCTGTTTTGTCACTCTTTACTAATTCTTCTAATAAATACTGAGGATCATTAACTGAACCTTTGATCTGATCTAACGGTCCAAATACGCCCTCCCAGAATTTTGCCTTTCGAATCATCAATAAATCATCCATCCGATTGCCTACTGAAATGGCTCCTGATAAAGAAATGATTGCAGCAAAATTTTCTGGTTTTGCCAGCCCAAGTTTCAAAGCACCATAGCCACCCATTGATAATCCAGCAGCATAAGTCTTTTCTCTTTTTGTCGTTAATTGTGGAAACAGTTCATGACAGATTTCGGGAAGCTCTTCTGAAATAAACGTCCAGTATTTCATATCATAGGCCGTGTCGGTATACCAACCTAGATCAGTAGAAGGCATAATGACCGCTAATCCATGGTCTGCGACATATCTTTCAATCGACGTCCGACGCTCCCAGACACTATGATTTCCTCCCATTCCGTGCAGAAGGTATAAGACAGGAACATCTGTTGTCGCTTGTTGTGAACTCGTACCGATCACTTTATTTGTTGTTTGTGGAAGGATTACATTCAGGTTTACTTCCATCTCTAAAACATTCGAATAAATATTTGCTTGAATAAATGCCACGTTGAAACATCCTCTCTAAGGTGTGAAAAATAGTGTTTTTGACCTGACCAATAATGACAAATTTTGATAAAACAACTATTCTAACACCGGTTATCGTTGTGAAATAATTAGTCAAACGATCTCACAAAGTAACATTTAGTACTACTTTCTTGTACTAATACTCTCTTATTCTATCACTTTTTTCACGAACGACAAACGTCAATGCAAAAGCGATCACTACTAGTAATAGCCCCACAAAATAGACTTGATGCAATCCTTCATATAAAATCTTCCGTAAAGGCGTGATCAACTCTGACGCAATGTTTTTAGCTGTTTGTGGGTTGACTAGCTTATTCATGATATCTGCATCATTCGTCAAATTAGTCGCATTCAGCTCCCGTTGTGTTACTCCATTGATCAATAAGCCAAAGACTGCCACCATCACAGTTTGTCCAATCGTCCGCACCAATGTATTGAACGAGGTAGCTACCCCTAGTTGATCTCGAGACACACTATTTTGGGCACTAACAGTTGAGGTAGTCATGGTGATTCCTAGTCCTACACCAATGACCGTTGAAATAGCAAAGAACCATAAAAAATTACTTTCAAATGGCATTAACCAGAGCCAGGCACCACCTAGAGAAGCAATTAACAGACCAATTCGTAATACCCAATTCGTTGCCATTTGAGTCATCCACTTACTTGCTAAGAAAGAACCGACCATCCAAACAAGTGAAAGCGGTGCTAAGACCAATCCTCCTACTGCAGCATTTAGCCCCAATACCCCTTGCATCCACATTGGAATATACACATCGATGCCCATTAAGAACCCGCTGGCTAAAGCTGCTGCTAGATTCACGACCACAAATAGTGGATTAGCAAAAAGATGCAACATGATCACAGGGTCTTTGGCTCTTTTTTCGGCTGCAATAAATAAAAATAATAGAAGAAGACTTCCGATCAAAAGCCCGATCACTACTGGAGTAAATCCTTGATCCCCTAATAATTGAAATCCAAGAAGTAAAGCAACCAACATCGCCATCAAACTAAAGCTCCCGAATAGATCCATCGGTTTTGACTCATGTTCTCTCTGTGGTTCGTTCAAATAAAGCCAGATCAAAACCATCAATAAAAGCCCGATCGGTACATTAATAAAAAAGATCCAATGCCAACTGATCGTTTCTACAATAAAACCTCCAGCTAATGGTCCAAAAACACTAGCAATTCCCCAAGCCGAACTGTTCAAACCTAAAACTTTTGCTCTTTTTTCAATCGTATATAAATCGCCAATGATCGTTAACGCCACTGGCATCATTGCTCCAGCGCCCATTCCTTGAACAGCACGAGCAGCAATCAACCCCATCATTGTTTGAGAAAGTCCACAAAATAAAGAACCAATAATAAATAATAGCGTTCCAAAGATAAAAATAGGTTTTCTCCCCACTTTATCTGCAAGTTTTCCATAGATCGGTGTCAGCATCGCATTCGTTAGTAAATAAATCGAAAATACCCAATTCATGATCTCCATACCGTGAAGAGAGCCGACGATCGTAGGCATCGCAGTGGTCACGATCGTTCCTTCAATTGCTGTCATGAAAGTTGCAATAAACACACTGATCGTTACTAATTTGACGTTTGTTTCTCTTTTCATCTTATTCCTCCTTTTTTTATTGTTGCCAAATAAATTTTAGCCAAAAAAAATAGGCTTTATCATTTATCAAAAACACGAATCAAAAACGACCATGGATTTCTCTTCAGTCGTTTGGATAAAAAAAACTGGAATGATCCCATAAAGAGAACCATTCCAGCCATCAAAAAGCTATTTTGCTAAGCTTGCTTTAATTGCATCAACTTTATCTGTTTTTTCCCATGGCAATTCGATATCCGTACGACCGAAATGACCATAAGCTGCTGTTTGACGATAAATTGGACGACGTAAATCAAGCATTTCAATAATACCTGCAGGTCGTAGATCAAAGTTTTCTCTCACAGCGGCAATCAAGTCTTCTTCTGGAACAGTTGACGTACCAAAAGTATTGATTGAAATAGATACAGGTTGTGCAACACCGATCGCATAGGCTAACTGAACTTCAGCTTTTCTTGCCAAACCAGCTGCTACAATGTTTTTCGCAATGTAACGAGCGGCATAACTTGCTGAACGGTCAACCTTAGTAGCATCTTTCCCAGAAAATGCTCCACCACCATGACGAGCATAGCCGCCATATGTGTCAACGATGATTTTTCTTCCCGTCAACCCAGCATCTCCTTGAGGTCCCCCAATAACAAAGCGACCAGTAGGATTGATGTAGTATTTTGTGTTGTCATCAAGTAATTCAGCTGGAATAACTTCTTTTATTACTTTTTCAATGACGTCATGACGAATTGTTTCATTGTCCACTGCATCATCATGTTGTGTTGAAATAACGATGGTATCCACTCGTTCTGGCTGACCATTGTCATCATATTCAACTGTTACTTGTGATTTTGCATCTGGACGTAGATAAGTTAATTCATTGGATTTACGTAAATCAGCTAAACGACGAACTAGACGATGGCTTAATGCAATTGGTAAAGGCATTAATTCAGGTGTTTCATCGACTGCAAAACCAAACATCAATCCTTGGTCCCCAGCTCCGATCTCATCCAATACATCTCTCTTCGCTTCGTCACGAATCTCAAGTGCTTCATCAACACCTTGAGCGATATCTGGTGATTGTTCATCAATTGCAGCTAATACAGCTACTGTATCTCCATCAAAGCCAAATTTTGCTCGTGTGTAGCCAATCTCTTTGATCGTTTGACGTACCACTTTTTGAATATCCACGTAGGCAGTGGTTGAGATTTCTCCAAATACCAATACAAGACCAGTGGTAACAGATGTTTCACAAGCCACGCGTGCATTTGGATCCTTTGCTAAAATTGCATCCAAGATCGCATCACTGATTTGATCAGCAACTTTATCTGGATGTCCTTCAGAAACAGATTCTGAGGTAAATAAATGTCTTTCTCCCATAGTGATTCCCCCTAGTTAAATTCGGTTACAAGGCATCTCCGCTGATGACGGATCCTCTCGGGAACTTGCAACGAACCAAGTATAGCAGATATTTGAAATTTACGCTTGTTTTTTTAACGTAATTACTTAAAAATTTGAATAGTTCACTGATTATGCTGGTTATTTCCTTTATCCCAGGTAATTATTTTGCTTCACTATGCTACATGTTTAAAGAATAGCAATAAAAAAGGTTCAAAGTTTAGGAGCATAAGTATACAACAAATCCTTTGCAGCAGAATCAAATTTTTTTCATTCTATTTCTGATCACCTATAGAATCAAATAAAAAGACCTAAAACAATCATCGCCTACGATAACTATCTTAAGTCTTTTGAAATCATTCTTACAAATAAAAAAAGATACTTTAGAAAGTATCTTTAATGACCCGTACGGGATTCGAACCCGTGTTACCGCCGTGAAAGGGCGGTGTCTTAACCGCTTGACCAACGGGCCAGGTGAAACTAATGGGCCTAAATGGACTCGAACCATCGACCTCACGCTTATCAGGCGTGCGCTCTAACCAGCTGAGCTATAGGCCCATAAAAAAAACTAAAAGCGGGTGACGAGAATCGAACTCGCGACAACAGCTTGGAAGGCTGTGGTTTTACCACTAAACTACACCCGCATTATGGCGCGGGACAGAATCGAACTGCCGACACATGGAGCTTCAATCCATTGCTCTACCAACTGAGCTACCGAGCCAAACGGTCTGGACGGGACTCGAACCCGCGACCTCCTGCGTGACAGGCAGGCATTCTAACCAGCTGAACTACCAGACCATATTTAGTTTCTTATTTGGTGACTTTGAAAAATCAAAGTCAATTGCGGGA
>NZ_JBFOFP010000010.1:0-126975 GCF_040887305.1 Enterococcus sp. C57
TACACGGGCATTGCCGTTTTTTAAAACAGTTATGGTTAAAGAAATTTTTTTACGTTCATTTAATCTGCCAACCATCATATTTTGGGTATATGGGTGTTGATAAATTAGCGGAACACCTTGAAAAGTAGAGGCAATATCATAGTCAAATTCAACTCGACTAGTCGCTTCTGCATTTTTGTTGGCAAGAATCGTTAATTGATTTCCTTTTTTAGAAATACTTAGTCCTTGTGAGACGAAAGATGGTAATGACTGATAATTACTAAAGGCATGGGTCGTGTCAGTTAAGGTGATACTTTCTCCAACTTTTAAGTTTATCGTTTGTTTGTCAAAAGAAGGTGATGTATAGAAATAATTGACATTTTTCATGACAGCAGATTTAAAGGTTTGATAGTCCGTCATCGAAAATACCCCTGAAATACTCAACGGTGTAATCCCTTGTTGTTCCCATGCCAAAATTTGAGTCATCAATTCTTTTTTCAACGTGTGGCCCGAAACCATCAGCCCGTAATACTTAATCAAAGAAATTTTTTTCATCTGTTCAGTATTTCGCTCAGCGACTGTATAGCCAGAGTTATTTCCAAGATTAAGTGCAGCACCTGGTTCTATGCACAAGGCAATTTCATTGTTGATCCGTTTACCGTACCAGCCATATTCACGTACACCGTTCGATAAGCGAATATCAATATTGGAGATATGAGCATTGGGGTCAACATAAATCGTTTGATTGTTTCGTTGGTGGGTTTGAGTTTCTCCTAAAGCAGCATGAATCGAGTGAGTGATGTAATTCGAAGGAGTTGTCGTATATAATTTGCCGTCTTCAGTTTGAATCAACTGATTCTCTTGAAAAAAACTTATTTTACGATCGTCTTGATCTGTATTTTCTAAATTTCCTGCTAAAACAACAAGTGGTCGGCAAAACGAAACGGATAATAAATGAATGATCAAAAATATGCGTACAACTAACTGGTATTTTTTCATCGAAATTCTCCTGTTTTTTGATAATAAACCTGCTTATCTACAAAAGTTCTCTCATAAACATAGAATTACTACTGACACTAAAAATCAAAATATTCGCTACTGAATCAAGCGAATCACATATTCATTTTTAGTGCGGTCATACCTTAAAACGCCACTTTTTTGTATCTGATTGATCAATTTTGCTTTGTCTCCATTTGTCCATCCATCTTGATGAACAAGCTGTTCATATTCACGCAAAGTAATCTGTTTTCTTTTACTACTACGCATAAAAGTTAATAATCGCTGGAGTTCTGTCATCAAGTTGTCACTCCTTAAAAATTTTAAGGCCACACCATTTTTAGGATAAATGGAAACCTGACTTTTTTAGGAAAAAGCCAACCCATATCCTCACGGTCCTCGGAAAAAACATTACGTAAGAAATTTTTCTTCAAACCGTTAATCACAGTTATCGGTTCCGTCCTCCGTAAGAGATTCTAGTCATACTTTTGCTGTTAGCATGCCAACACTAACAGGACTGTCATTTAGTTGAGCATCGATAAAGATTGACAGCAAATCATCGTTATCAGTTAGATTGCTAACCAGTAATGATGCTCACATATAACATTTTCAACGAACAAATATGTTTTTTTGCAACGACTAAACTTGCCAAGCTTTTACTTTCATTGGTCGTTCCACGTACTGTAAGTTTTGTTTTGTGTTCCTTCGTTTAGCAAAGATAAGACCGCCAGAAGAAACGGCTGTTTTTATTTGTGGATAAATCTTGTAGTCAGGTAATTCTTTTTTTGTCTCTTGATTGATAAACTGTCCATTTCCTAAATTAGCCCACGTAGAACCATCAAATAATCGAATCGTTAGTGCTTTACTTCGAATTGCTTTTTTTGAACAGATTCGTAACACGTAAATCCCTCCTCACTCTATAATTACGATTTATTTGCGATTCTTCCAAAAAAAATAAAAGACATTGATCAACTTAAGTCAATCAATGTCTTTCAGTTCAGCTTATTTTGTTTTGGGGAAGAGTTAGATCATTACAGTGATCGTAGCAGCAGCTAAAATCAAGACTAGTCCAATAACTGTAACAGTCATTTCTTTCTTGGTTTTCTTTTGTCCTAGGAACCAAATACCAGTCAGTGTCGCTAATACTACGGATGTTTGAGAAAGAATAAATCCTGTTGCTAACCCATTCATATCTGGTTGAGCTGAAATTAAATAAGTTAAAGCAGCGAAGGCAAAGAAAAATCCTGAAAAAATATGTTTATAAGAGACAACTTCGACAAACGCTGATTTTTCTTTAAAACTTAAAACAGCTGAATAAACAACAGCAACGATTACCATACCAATTGCTTGAGGTAAAAAGGCATGCATTCCATCAATTGAAGTTGCTTGAGGAGCTGCGGAATAAGCCCAGTAGCCGATTTCGCCTACTGCTAATAAAAGAACCGCTTTTTTCAATAAGTTACTGCCTTCTGTATTTTTCTTTTCAGTCCAAACAGTCATCCAAGCACCTAAAATAATCAAAACTAAAGCAAAGGCACCCAAGACTTTCGCAGTAGCACCTGGCCAATTTCCTAAAGCAAACACGCCCCACAATGAAGCTCCTAATAATTGAAAAGCAGTAGTAATAGGCATTGCACGAGAAGAACCAATCAAGGTAAAGGATTGGAATGTAATGATTTGGGCGATTGCCCAACCAACACCAGATAAGATTGAAAAAGTCAGGTCAGATCCTGTTGGTAACTCCATTCCTTTATATAAAGCAAAAACAATTGCAAAAATCAATGTTCCTAATGTTGAACCTAAAATTTGATTGACCGGACGTCCCCCGATCTTAGATGCGATCGTAGGATATAACCCCCAACCAAGTAGTGGGCCTAAGCCAATTAAAAGCGCGGTAGTATTCATGGTAGACTATTCCTCCTTCTTTTTTAAAAAACGACGCCGCTTTCTAAAATAATATTAGCATAAGGTGTCATTTCCCCTGTGCGAATAAACGCATGACACTGATTCAAATCAGCTTTCATTTTACTATGAGGGATAAAAGTAATAGGTGTTTCAGGTAGCCGTTGTTGAATTTCCGATAATACTTTAGGGTTTTCTGACTTGATTTCTTCAGCTAAATAAATACGTTGAACTTCTAACTCTTCAAGCACATTGTTCAAGACTTCCATAAAGCTTGGAATACCATTATCTACAGCCAAATCGATTTTTTCAGTTGTCATCGGCACGGGCATACCTGCATCACCGATACTTAATGTGTCAAAATGTCCCATTTGTGCGATTACACGAGAGATATCTGAATTGATTACTTTTGATTTTTTCATAATAAAAACGTCCTTTCTTAATTCAATTCTTGTTTATATGGAATAGAAGGTTGTGCGCCAAAACGTTGAACTGTCAAAGAAGAAGCTTTATTTCCATAGGTAATTGCTTCCTCTAAATTACTAAAATCAGTTGCTAACATGCTACTCATCGCACCAATGAATGTATCACCTGCAGCTGTCGTATCGACTGCACTCACTTTGAACGCTGGCACGATCCCATTTTTGCTGTTTTTAATCGAGTAAAATGCGCCTTTACTTCCGATCGTGATAATTACAACTTCGATTCCTAATTGATGTAAGTGAGCTGCAGCCTGTTTTAAGCTTTCTTCGTCCGTAATCGAAATCCCTGTTAAAATTTCTGTTTCTGTTTCATTAGGAATAATCATATCTGTTACTTTCAATAACTCTTCAGGCACATTTTCTAATGCTGGGGCAGGATTCAAAATTGTTTTTACTCCAACCTCTTTTGCTAGGTTAAAAGCTTCAACCGTACTTTCTATAGCGCTTTCAAACTGTGCGATGATAAAATCACTTTTTTCGATGATCGCTTTGTTTTGTCTAACTTGTTCTGGTGTAAACGCATTGTTCGCTCCGGCATGGATCATAATACTATTTTCCCCAGCATCATCAACGATGATGTAAGCTTGACCAGTCGCTTGGTTTTCAAGAGTTGCTACACCTTGTAAATTGATTTCTTCTTGTTCTAAAAGCTCAGCCATTGTTTTGCCAGCTTCATCGGTACCAATCGCTCCAATAAAATGAGTAGTAGCTTCTGAACGTCTTGCAGCAACTGCTTGGTTTGCTCCTTTTCCTCCGCCAGCTGAAAATGTTTCTTTCGTGTGGATCGTTTCTCCTGGTTTAGGCATGTGTTTAACTCGGATGGTCCGATCTAAATTAATGCTACCGATAACTGTTACAGTGTTCATTCCTTCATCACTCCATATTACATATTAATTGAATCAAACGCCATTCATCAATAATTAAAACGTTTTAACTCTACATCGAAAATATACCACAGATTGAAAGCTATTTCAAGAACCTATTTTTCCTAATTTTTTATTAGCAATCAGCAGCTTCATTTTTACCAGCATTCCAAAACAAAAAAAACTGAACACTTGTGCTGACTTGCTTAAGTTAGATCTTGGTCTAACTTAAGACATTCACAACACAAGGCTCAGTTTTTTTATTTCACAACACCAATCAGAAAAAATAACCATCTGCAAAGTTAACTAATAAATCACTGATTCTTTATTTCGATGCTTTACCTGGTTCAGAGGCAATGATTGATAACTCTCCTTGAACCGTCCATTCTGTCACATCATTTGGTAAAATAAAACTTGCCCCTTTAGTTAATGGGTAAATTTTTTCATTAACAACTAACTCTCCTGCTCCATCGATTACTGTCGCTAATGTATAAGGTGCTTGTTTTTTAAATGATGTAATTCCTTTGATATCCCATTCATAAACATTAAAAAACTCGGTCTCTAAATACGTAACGATCGAAGAATTCCCTTTACGTACTTCTTTCATTTGAATCTGTGGCGTAATAGCTGGAACAGTTGTCACATCAATTGATTGTTGGATATGCAATTCACGCGTATTGCCATTGGCATCTTTACGGTCATAATCATATACACGATAAGTCGTGTCCGAGCTTTGTTGCGTTTCTAAAATCATGATCCCTTTACCAATTGCATGGATCGTTCCACTAGGGACATAGAAAAAGTCGCCTTTTTTAACTGGGACTTTTTTCAATAAGTCATCCCAACGACCCTCTTGGATCATCTCAGCAAGTTCTTCTCTTGTTTTTGCATGATGGCCATAAATGATTTCTGCTCCAGGTTCAGCATCAATGATATACCAACATTCTGTTTTTCCTAACTCACCTTCGTGCTTCATTCCATAAGCATCATCTGGATGGACTTGTACTGATAATTCATCTTCTGCATCTAAGATTTTAATTAATAATGGGAAGACAGGCTCAGTTGGGTTGCCAAACAATTCCTTGTGGTTTTGCCATAACTCGTCTAATTTTTGTCCTTGGTATTCACCGTTTTCAACGACACTTACACCATGTGGATGTGCGCTGATCGCCCAATCTTCACCGATTTTATCATTAGGTATATCAAATCCAAATACTGATCTTAAACGGCTGCCTCCCCAAATTTTTTCTTGAAAAACTGGTTTTAAAAACATAGGTTCTTGCATAGTTCAAACTCCTCTCAATGTTCATAGTTATTATAGCATCATTTTTTTAATAACGCTTTCTCTTTCAAAAATTTTTCAACAATTTCATCACGACAACGAATATAAGCTTCACGATGATCCGTTGGATGGATACGGTTTGATAAGAAAATAAATGCTTCTTGTTCAATAATGTCAATTAGTAAGAACGTGCCCGTATAACCAGTATGAAAAAGAATTGGTTGCTGTTGTTCTAATCCTTTTTTTAAATCCCATCCTAAGGAACGATTGCCTTTTTTCGTTGGCGTATGATCTTGTAAAAGTGAGCGAATCGTTTGTTCTTCTAAAAAACGCCCATTTTCAGCTTTCCCTAAATTCAAATACATTTTTACAAAGGTAATACTGTCCTCTAAATCAAGAAACAACCCAGCATTTCCTGCATGTTCAGCGAGTACTCTCGCTTTAGGATCATGTGTAACTCCCCGCAAAACCTCACCTGAAGCGAATTGTTGTGTGGGAACAATTCTTTTGGAAGGATACGGTAAAAAAGTACTGTGCATCATCCCTAAAGGCGCTAATACTTGTTCTTCAAATAATTCTGTGGCTGGCTCTTGGAAAATCTCTTCAAGCATCAATCCTAATAAAATCGTGCCTGCATCTGTATATTTCACTAATTTCCCTAACTGATCACCAGGTTGAAGCTTTAAATAGGCTTCGATCAGCTGTTCTTGAGAGAGTTGATCTCGATTAGGAATCCAAGTTTCAATATTTGATGTATGAGTCAGTAAATGTCGTATCGTGATTGTTTCATTTTCAAAAGCCGGTAAATAATGGTGTAACGGTTTGTCTAAGTCGATTTTACCATCTTCCCACAAGCGTAACACTAGACTGGTGGTAGCGATCACTTTTGTTAAAGAAGCCACATCAAATAATAGATCTGCTGTCATTGGTTGGGTTTCAGGTACGATCTGTGCATGACCTGCTGAAAAAGTTTCAACATGCTTATGCTTAATAAACGCACCAACAACACCAGGATAATAACCTTCTTCAAGTTTATTTAAAATCAACTGTTTCGTTTCTGGGTACATTTTATTCTCCTTCTCTGTCGAAGAAATCAATTTTTGTTCATCATGCTAAGTCAAATCATATAGCTTTATCCAAGAGGATGCAAGTAGATAAAGGTTGTGAAAAGAGCGTTTTGCCCTGAGTAATAAGGAGGAAAATCTCGAAACAGCTTTCCATGTTTTGAGATTTTACTCCTTATTACCGAAGGGCAGCTCTTTGAACACCGTGGATTAGGTCGTGATAGAAGCGTTCAGCTCCGAACGAATAAGAGAGGATTTTTTAAAATAGCTTCTCATATTTTAGAAAATCATCGCTTATTGCTGAGGAGTTGCTTCTTGAACGCCGTGGGTAAGGTCGTGAAAACATCGGGTAGCTCCGATGACAATAAGAAAGATTTTTTTGAAACAGCTCCTCATGTTTTGAAAAATTCAGGCTTATTTCAAGGAGCTGATGTTTGAACGCCGTGGATAAAGGTTGTGAAAAGAGCGTTTTGCCCTGAGTAATAAGGAGGAAAATCTCGAAACAGCTCCTCATGTTTTGAGATTTTTTGACTTATTACCGAAGGGCAGCTCTTTGAACACCGTGGATTAGGTCGTGAAAGAAGCGATTAGCTCCGAGCGAATAAGAGAGGATTTTTTAAAATAGCTTCTCATATTTTAGAAAATCATCGCTTATTGCTGAGGAGTTGCTTCTTGAACGCCGTGGATTAGGTCGTGAAAGAAGCGTTCAGCTCCAATGACAATAAGAAAATTTTTTAAATCAACTTTTCTTCTATCCTCTTGTATCTTAGAGAAACTTCTTTAGTTGAAGAGTTGTTTCTGGTATCTCTTTATATATTGAACAAAAAATCAGCTTTCGATTTCCGTTGCTGCTTGTGATGCGCTTTGCCAACAATGAACAAAAGCAAAAGCCCCTAAACATCAAATCGTTAGGAGCTATTTCTACCTATTCAATTATTTGTCTTCGCTTTATTTTTTGGCTTTTTTTGTATCGATCACAAACCACCATTCGATACCAATCGCATCATAAATTGTTAACACAGTATGTCTTTGATCGATAAAGAAGTCAACTGCAGTTTCATTTAAATGCTGAATCAACTGTTCCATGCTTTCTTGATCAATCACGAATTTCAAGAAATCTAAACCTAATACTTCATGAGTCGGCAATGCTAATGCCTCACTATTTGCTTCTGAGATTCCTACATGGAAGTTCCCTTCATTTAAAACATGTAATCCGTTCTTTTCTTCCCGAACTTTTAGTCCCAGTAAATCACTTAAAAAACGGCGTTCTTCTTCGCTATCAAAAACGTTTAAATGGATTTTTTCAAAGTAAGAATTAGCGGATAATTTTTTGTAACGCTCTTCTGACTTACGTAATAATGACTCTTGATCCATTGCTTCTGGTTGATTTCGTTCTTGAACATTGTCCTCTTCGTGATAAATTTCTAATTCGTTACCTTCTGGATCCTTAAGTAAGATCCCCATGCGCCCTTGATCTTCTAACGCATCTTCAATTGGATAGTTTGTTTTACGGATACGGGAAAGGATATCAGCCATTTCTGCTACCGTTGGAATAATCAATGAAAAACGTTTCAGTTTTTTGATTTCCCCAATGTAATCATGCGCTCTAGGACTTTCTTCTAGCAATAGCATCTCACTATTTTGCTCTTGTGTCCCTAAAATAGCTAATTCATTTTCTTCCCGTTTCAAATCAAAACCGATCGTATTTTTGTAAAAATCAATCATTTTATCTCTATCTTTAACCCGGATTGCTACACTTTTTAGGTAAGTAGTAGACCCCAATTTAAATTCTTTCATTTTTCTTGCTCCCCTCTACGTCCAGCTTTATTTTAACGATGCTTCACATTTCTTTCAAGCAATAAATGGGTTTTTATTAAAAAAAATGTGAGAATTTTCGCATTTTCCACGCAATACTGCAATTATTTTTAAATAACATTCATTATAATAAATAAAACGCATGGAACGCTTCAGATGCTCTTTCCATGCGTTTTACTATTAATGAATTGTTAAGAAACAGCTTCTTCGGAAAACTGGCTGTTATATAAATCAGCATAAAATCCATCTTTTTCCATCAATTGATCATGATTTCCTGTTTCAACAATTGAACCGTGGTTCATGACAATAATGTTATCGGCATCTCGAATGGTTGACAGACGGTGAGCTACTACAAAGCTTGTTCGATTTTCTAATAAACGATTCATCGCTTTTTGGATCAAAATCTCTGTCCGAGTATCCACACTAGAAGTTGCTTCATCAAGTATCAATACATCCGGATTAGCTAAAAATGCCCGAGCAATCGTGATTAACTGTCGTTGCCCTTGGGAAATGTTGCTGGCATCTTCATTTAATACCGTTTGATAACCTTCAGGCAGTTTGCGAACAAAGTCATCAACATGGGCAGCTTTGGCTGCTTCAATCACTTGTTCGTCAGTTGCATCATCGTTTCCGTATTTGATATTGTCGTAGATGCTACCTGTAAATAGCCATGTATCTTGCAGAACCATTGAAAATTGAGCACGTAAGTTATCTCGAGATAAATCTCTCGTATCTACCCCGTCATAACGGATACTTCCGCCAGAAACATCATAGAAACGTTCTAACAAGTTGATCAAGGTCGTTTTACCAGCACCAGTCGGACCAACAATGGCCACCATTTCTCCAGGTTTCACATCCAGATTAAAATCTGTCATCAATAGTTGATCTTTGGTATAACCGAATTGAACATTTTCAAAACGAACTTTATATGGTGTGTTCTCTTCAACAGGTAACCCAGATTTTTTATCAGACATTTCCTCTTCATCCAGCACTTCAAAAACCCGTTCCGCAGATGCAACAGTTGACTGGATCGTGTTCATTAAACTTGCAAGTTGAGTAATCGGCTGTGAGAATTGTGTCGTATATTGTAAGAACGCTTGAACGTCCCCAAGTGTCATATTCCCATTTGCAACTTTGACCCCACCTAATACAGCAACAAATACATAGCCAAGATTTTTAACGAAGTTCATCAAAGGCATAATGATCGCAGAGATAAACTGGGCTTTCCACCCTGCAGCATATAACTTATCGTTTTCTTCTTCAAAAACTTCTTGGTCTTTGGCTGTATGATTGAAAGTTTTGACGATCGTATGACCACCATAAGTTTCTTCTACTTGGTTGTTTAAGAGACCTAAACTTTTTTGTTGCTCTGCAAAAAAGACTTGGGATTTGGGTGCAATGATCATCACGACGATCAAACTCAATGGAATCATCAGTAAAGCCACTAACGTCAATTGCCAACTAATAGAAAGCATCATAACGATGACACCGATCAAAGTAACTGCACTTGTTACAAACTGTGTTAAGTTTTGTTGAAGGGTACTGGCAATATTATCCATATCATTGATTGCACGAGACATGATGTCTCCATTTGTATGTGTATCATAATAAGAAATCGGTACACGATTCATTTTTGCTTCTAGATCATGACGTAACTCATAAACTGTTCGTTGCGATACTCGTGTCATAATAAATTGTTGCAAGAAATTGAATACTGCAGAAATCAAATACATCACAATAACCGTGGCGATGATTTGAGCAATTTTATCAAAATCAATTGGGAATTTAGAAATTTGTTGCCCCGCTTGCATTTGTTTTGCTCCAGCCATCACCCCATTAAAAATCTCAGTAGTTGCTCTCCCTAATACTTTTGGTGTTTGGATCTGGAAAATGACTGCTGCGATCGCTAATACAAATACAGCAATGATCGCAACCGAGCGTTTTGACATATAGCCAAATAAACGTTTCACTGTGCCCCAAAAATTCTTTGGTTTTTCTCCTTTTGCCCCAATGTTTCGACCGGGTCCGTGACCGCCGCCAGGCATTGGTCGTTGAGAAGGTTTGGTCGTTCCTTTACTCATGCTAGATCCTCCTCTCTTAATTGTGAATGAACGATTTCCTGATAGGTTTCATTCGTTTTAAGAAGTTCATCGTGTGTGCCTTTGCCAACTAGTTTTCCTTCATCAAGGACTAAGATCATATCCGCATCCATTACTGTACTTACTCGTTGTGCAACCAAAACCGTAATACTTTCTTTCATATTTTGTTTTAAAGCTTGACGTAATTTTGCATCTGTTTTAAAGTCCAAAGCCGAGAAAGAATCATCAAATACATAAATATCAGCTGGTTTGACTAATGCTCGAGCAATCGCCAAACGTTGTCTTTGCCCACCAGAAAAATTTCCTCCGCCTTGTTCAACATGACTGTCTAAGCCCTCTTCCATTTCTGAAACGAAGTCTTTGGCTTGGGCGATTTCTAACGCTTTCCAAATCATTTCATCAGTAGCATCTGCTTTGCCGTACTGCATGTTTTCTCTGATCGTGCCAGAGAACAACATGGCTTTTTGTGGAACAAAGCCCATCAATTCACGCAAATTATACTGAGTCATATCGGTAATACTTACACCATCAATCTTGATTGTTCCTGATTCGACATCGTATAGTCGTGGGATAAGGTTGACTAAAGTAGATTTACCCGAACCAGTTCCACCAATAATCGCAACAGTTTCGCCTGATTTTGCTGAAAAATCAATATCTTCTAATGCCAGCTTCTCAGCTCCATGGTACCGGTAGTTGACATGTTCAAATGAGATTGTGGCAGCTTTACCTGCAGGAGTCACCTCAGTTGGGTTCTCAGGATCTGAGATACCTACTTTTTCATCTAATACTTCATTGATCCGATCAGCAGAAGCTTGCGCTCGAGGGACCATGATAAAAATAGCTGAAAGCATCATAAAGCTAATTAAAATTTGCATAGCATACGTCATAAATGCAATTAGGTTTCCGACTTCTAACGTCATATCTGCTATGTAGTGTCCACCAAACCAAGTAATTGCTACGTTTGTTCCACTCATAATCAAAGTCATCATCGGCATCATCAATGCAACGATCGTGTTGACTTTAATTGCTGTATTTGTATAATCTTTGTTTGCTAAATCAAAACGATTTTCTTCAAAACGTGTCTTATCAAACGCTCGTATTACCCTTACCCCTGTTAATCCTTCACGAAACACTAGGTTCAAACGGTCTGTCTTCTTTTGCATGCTCTTGAATAGTGGTACCGCAAAAAACATGATTCCGCCGATCACCACTAGCATGATTGGAATAACTACTAAGAAGATTTTGGTTAATTGATGATCTTTTTGATAAGCAAGAAAACTTGCGCCAACCAATGTGATCGGTGCATTGATCATCATTCTTAAAAACATTTGCGTAACCATCTGGATTTGTGTCACGTCATTAGTTGTACGGGTAATCAAGGATGCTGTACCATATTTGTCAAATGCATCTTTTGTTAAACTTTCAGATTTTTTATAAACATCGGTACGTAATTGCTTTCCTAATTTTTGTGACTCACGTGTAGCAAAAAAGGTATTTGCGATCGCTGCGATGATACTAATCAAAGAAAAACCGATCATAACAAAACCTGTTTGCCAAATATAATCAACATCACCTCGTGCTACACCTTTATCAATGATATTTGATGTGAGCGTCGGCAAATAAAGATCTGATAAAACTTGGATAACCATGAACAACGTGGCTGCAATAGCTGAAGTCAGTGAAATCCGTTTGACGATTTTTAGCATGTAATTCCCCTCTTTCTATTGATATACGCCGTCTTTCAACCATGATAGTTTTAATTTAAATTCTTTAATGGCATGATCCACGGAGTAATTTTCGTTTTTTGAAAATGATTTATAGGCATGAGCAATCGTAGTAAAGACGATATTCATGATCAATTGGATCAGTAGTTCCAGTTCATGATCATCGTTTACTTTCAGTGTCGTTCGATCAATCAATCCAATTAATTCTTTTGCCTCTTTTTGATGTTTTGCATGTGAATGACGCTGATCATCTTTTGTATGTGGCACGACTTTACGAGAAGCACGATAGTCCAAGTTCATGAAAAGATTACGATAAAAAGAAGCATTTTCCCCGACTAAAATCTCCCGAATGATTTTAGTAAAATAAAGCTCGAATCCTTCGAATAAATCCCCATCGACATCTTTTATCAGTTGGAACATATCTTTTGAACTATCACGTCGAACAGTTTCAAAATAATAATAGTAAAGATCCTCTTTGTCTTCAAAATACTGATAAAAACTACCTCTAGGGATTTCTGCGATCTTCACGATATTTGCGATGGAAGCATCTTTTAATGGTACTCTGGAAAATTCAATCCTAGCTGCTTCTAATAAACGTTTCTGCTTTTCCTCTGGTAGATGAAAAAAAGTTTTCGTAGGCATCTTTTTCCTCCTTCCTAAAATGACACACTGTCACATGACGCTATGTCATTATAACACCAAGAAGATGTTTTGCAATGCTTTTCCATATTTTTTCATGAAAAGACTAAAAAAATTCATAATTAAAAATCGAACCTTAAAAAAACTTGATAGCCTTTTCGCTTTCAAGTAAACTAGCTATGTTAGTCAGATAACAAGTCAGCTTAAAGGAGAGAATATTATGGCATCAGTTTTAGTAGTAAAAGGGCACCCATTAACTGCACAGGAATCACGTTCAGTTAAAGCATTAACAACTTTTTTAACTAGTTACAAAGAAAATCATCCAGAAGATGAAGTGACTGTTTTAGAGCTTTATCGTGATGATATCCCAGAAATCGATGAAGAATTACTTTCAGGATGGGAAGCACTTCGGGCAGGTGCTGAGTTCTCTACTTTGTCTGAAAGTCAACAACAAAAAATTGCTCGTTTCAATGAATTGACCGACCAATTTCTTGCTGCAGACAAGATCGTTATTGCGAATGCTTTATGGAACTTGAATATCCCAACAAAATTAAAAGCTTGGTTTGACACCGTCAATGTCGCTGGCAAGACATTCCGTTATACTGAAAACGGACCAGAAGGATTAGTTTCTGGTAAAAAAGCTTTGCACATCCAATCCAACGGAGGCATTTATAACGGTCAAGACTTCGCTTCTCAATATGTCAAAGGCATCTTAAACTTTGTCGGTATCGATCAAGTGGATCAATTATTTATTGAAGGTATCGACTATACCCCTGACCGTGCAGAAGAATTGATGCAATCAGCTTTAGATAAAGCTGCAGCATTTGGTCAAACGTTCTAATAAAAGCTACTTGCAGGTTTACTATAAAGTTAGTCCTTTACTAACTTTGATTGTTGCATAGCGAGTACCTAAAAATTTCTTAAAAAATTTAAAAAAAAAAAAAAAACGAAGAATCTCGAAAATAGTTAAACTATTTTCGCTTTCTTCGTTTTTTTAGTCATGTGTTTTTAGTGCACAATTGGTTAGTCACTTTGTTTTTCTTCATATAAACTAGAGATAGTTGTATACCATTCAAAAACATGTGAGATAACCACTTTTGCTGCAGCATATACTGGAATACCTAAAATCACACCGACGATTCCAAACAGCTTCCCAGAAGTTAATAAAACTAATAAGATCGTGACCGGATGGATCGCCAATTGATTCCCTAAGACTAATGGAGAAATCAATCGTCCTTCAATCGTTTGTTCTAAAGCAAACACGATCAATACTTTGATCAACATGATCGGTCCCGCCACGATTCCTAAGAATATTGCCGGGATCATTGCTAAAAATGAGCCTAGATAGGGAATCAAATTTAAAAAACCGGCAATGATCCCTAAGGTGACTGCATAATCGAGTCCAATGATCGCAAATCCAATCATAAACATGATCGCTACTGCAAAAGCCACCGTCAATTGTCCACGGATATAAGAAGAAACTTGATCGTTCATTTCACTTAATACTTTCAAAGTTGGTTTTCGCATACGTGTTGGTAGGAAATTCACAAAATAAGGGGCAAGTTGCTTGCCATCTTTCAATAAGTAGAAAAGGATAAACGGCATAGTTAGCAAAGCAACAATAATCGTAGCAACTGCTCCCACAAAACTTCCTAAACTTTGAACCGTACTTTTTGAAATATCTTGGAGCATATCACCTGCTGAACTCATGAACTTATCGCCAGTAGCTTCCAATTGTTCCCTAAATTGGTTGAATAGAGGATCTCTTAGTATTTCTGTCAATTTATTATCGATCGTATCCACATATTGAGGAAAATGATTGATAAAACTCACGGTTTGCTCTTGGATTTTAGGAATGATTACCACTGTTCCCCAAGCAATCAGTGCCACGACTAATACAAATAACCCGATGATGCTATAGAGCCTTGGAACTTGGCGCTTTTCCAAATAGTCAACAACTGGATTCATCAAATAATACAAAATTGCCGCTAAAATAATGGGTAAGCCAACGATCGCCAGGAATTGCCAGATCGGGGCAAATAGATAGGACACCTTAGTAAATAAAAAAACGATCAATAAGATCAAAAGTACTACTAATAACGCAGTAACGACTTGATTATTTAAAAACCATCGCCAAAACCAAGAGACTGGTTTTGATCGCTTGTTTTTTCCTTCCATAATCTCACCTACTTGTATTTGATTTGTGTACCGACATGAATCTCAGGTAACTGATGTGGTGTTAAGTAAAGACCGTTCACAATACTATTTTCCTCAGAATAATGATCAAAAATCAGCGTAACATGCCCTACTGTGTTTAAATTTTCATTTGCCAATCTTCCCACATGTTCAATCTGATATTCTTGTTGATCAAAAAAAAGTGAATCCCCTTTTTTTAATGAAAATTTTTCGGTAGAAGTAATCTTTTGGATCACTGAATAGTTACGTAGTGTAGTTGTTGCTGTTCGATCAAATAAAATCAAGATCGGTTCTTGTTCACTTACTGCATTTTCTCCGATTTCTTTGATGGTTGCATGAATCATTTTATTCTCTCCTTTGTTACAAATTCTGTCGCTCAACTCTATATTCAGTATAACATATTCTCATTGTTTAACTCTCCTGTTTGAAATGTGCTAAAATAAACAAGGAACCTATTTCATACATTCTAGGAGGGATAAAATGAAAGAAAAAATCATTTTAGGGACGTACACAAGACGTGTGAGTGAAGGAATTTATACCATTGAATTAGATACAGAAAAAGCAGAAGTCTCAGGATTGAAGCTAGCTGTAAAAGAAAATAGTCCAACTTACTTAGCAAAAAGTGAAGCTGGTAATCTTTATAACGTCACAAGTCTGGACGGTTTAGGTGGGATCGGGGCTTACGATCAAGAATTCCATTTTTTGAATGCGGTAACAGAATCAGGCGCTCCTTTATGTTACGTTGCAGTTGATGAATCACGTCAATTAGTATATGGTGCTAATTATCATAAAGGTGAAGTCAATGTTTATCGTATTTTAGACGATGGAGGTCTCGAAGCAACTGATGCCGTTTTTCATCAAGAAGCAACTGGTCCTCATAAAAATCAAGACCATGCACATGTCCATTATACTGATTTAACTCCAGACAACCGCTTAGTGGTTTGTGACCTAGGAACGGATCGGGTCTATACGTACGATGTATCTGATCAAGGAAAATTAACTATAGTTTCTGAATTTGTGGCAGAACCTGGAACTGGTCCCCGGCACCTTGTCTTCCATCCTGCAAATGAAACCATTGCTTACCTATTTGGTGAACTTGATAGTACTGTTCGTGTGCTTTCGTATAATAAAGCCCAAGGCAGCTTTGAAGAAAAACAAAAAATTAGTACACTACCAGATGATTTTCAAGGAGAAAATGGTGGTGCTGCAATTCGTATTTCAGATGATGGTCGATTTGTATATGCTTCCAATCGTGGCCATAACTCAATTGCAGTCTTTGCAGTTTCTGAAAAGGAGCAACTGTTGGAATGTATCCAAATTATTTCTACTGAAGGCGATTTCCCTAGAGATTTCGCTTTAGATCCTACGAACGACTATGTCTTATGTGCCAATCAAAATACCGATAATCTTACGCTTTTCGCGCGAAATAAAGAGACTGGTTTACTAGAATTACGCCAAAAAGACATCTATGCACCAGAATGTGTCTGTGTTTATTTTGAAAAGGAGCAGTAACATGAACAAAGATGAAGTATTGGATCGATTACGGGAAGAGTTAGAAATTCCTTTTTTCCAAGGAAAGTTAGAAGAAAAAGAATATAGTGAAGCAGATTATCAAAAATTAAAACAAGATTTACTTCAATATTTTGATGATTATGTCAGAAATGTTGAAAATTAATAAGTGATCGGAAAAGCGTTACTTGATTTGATCATGACGAAAACTCGAAACAAGTTTTTCACGTTTCGAGTTTTTTTGCTTAGTGCTGAAACTCCGCCGGGTATATTATTTGTTCATCCGAACTACATTGTTTTCGGTGAACGATTTGTTGAGAGCAGCCTCTATAAGTTGAACTTGAATATGGAGGGATTGAGTTGAACTGAGACAAACGATCGGTAAATAGCAAAAACCGTCAAGTTGGTTAGGCTTGACGGTAAAAGTGAATTATTCGATCGAGTAATTCAAAATTGTTGTTGGTATAGGTTACTTTCATATAATAAGTGATTGACTGATTTTTTTCATAAAAAACATATGATAATTAAATTAAAACACTCTATTTTTCAATGAAACTTTATACTGTTTTATTTTTTCAACAATAAATTTGTCATTTTTTGGATGGCTGAAGAAATATTTTCTGTCGCTTGATCCTGTTTTTCTTCAGAAGCATCAAATAAATCATGGTCAACTCCAGACTCTGGTTGGATACTTTGAGTCATTTCTTCACAACCAGCCACGTAGGAAGTATAGGCTTTTTCAAAACTTTTATGAATACCCATTACTTTTGCTGGTGGTCGCAAATGACTGATTTTTTTCAATATCACACGATATTTTTTTGTTCCTTCTTCAAACAAATGAACGATTTCAGCTAACTCTTCTGGAGACAAGTCTTCTGTTTTTTTCTGATCAATCGCTTCTCTGATCACTTGATATTTTGGATGCATCTGTTCACCGATCTCTTCCGTCTCTTTGACCATTCGATCGACTGATTGTACATAATAACCAATATTTGGTAACATTCTTTCTCCTACTTTCGATTTTATTTCTCTTTTATTTTACCTTTTTTTAGCACAATTGAATAGGCTTTCTACCCAGAGTAATAAAGTCATATGTTATTTTTCAAAAAAATTTGTTTGCAAACTGTATTTTTCTCCAGAAACAATATCATATTGAATCATCTGATAGGCTTGATAAAGTTCTGCTTGTTTTTTGTTTAATTGTGCTTCCCGATGCCATTGCCCCTCTTGGTAGTATAGTTCTCGCTCAAACGCTGGTAATTCATTTTGAAGTGCCAACAATAATTGATAAAACCCAGTTGTCTGTTGATTAGTCTGATTCATCAAGTCAGCAGCAAAATAAAAGGGACTTGTAACAGGAGCTTCGGTTTTTTCTAATTCTCCTTGACTATCAAACATCAAAAACTGTGTTTCGTGTAAGGTGTGTTTCTCATTACTATTTTGAATGGTGTCAGAATAGATCCCTGGTAAATGATCTCCCCAGAAAACAACTAGTGTTCTTCTTGATAACTTCTTCAGTTCTTCCGTGAACGCTTTTAAGGATTGGCTACTATACGAAATATCTTGAAGATAATTTTCTAAACTACTTATCCCACTATTATCCTCTGTTTTGGCTGTATATTCGAGCTGCTGATATTTTCCATCATAAGGCATATGGGTTTGCATCGTCACAAGATGGATAAATTGGGGTGTATCGTCCTCTTTTAAAAGATCCATCACTTCTTGATAAGCAGAAGCATCAGAAATGTAGGGATTATCTTCAATGGTGTCTGTATACGTCATCGTATTTTCACTAATAAATTCATCAAAACCTAAAACCTCGTAAACATCTTTTCTTTTGTACATCGAGGTGTTATAAGGATGGATCGCAGTCGTATGATAATTTTGATCTTTCAATGTTGAAACGATCGAAGGTAATTGATTCATTTTGGGTACTAGCATTGTGTAGGGTGTTGTTAATTGAGCATTGAATAGTCCCATTGAAAAACCAGTTAATGCTTCAAATTCGATATTGGCTGTTCCCCCACCATAATTTTGAGAAAGCATCTGACCACTATAAGTCTGATCAGCCACCGCATAATAATCTGCCAAAGGATCACCGGTAATTTCCACCCCATTCAAACGACTAGGATCTGAAAAACTTTCGCTCATCACATAAATGATATTCGGTTGTTCTTCTGAGGCAGTTTTATTTTTTTCATCTGCCAGCTTTTGATAGTGTGATGTAATTTCCTTGATTTTTTCTTCGGAGTACCCTTTTGGCTTTTCCATTGGATCGATTTTTAAATTGTATAAGAAACCACCAATAAAACCTGTATTATAATAATTCATCTTTTGACTATAAGGAATCCACAAAGCCGTTTTGTTATATGCTTTACGTAATAAATTATTTGGGTTATTGAAATGACTAATATAAATTAGCGCAAAGATCGTAGTAAATAATGTGATCACTCGGATGGCTTGAAATTTCTTGTCTTTCTTAAAACTCCGATAGATAGCCCAACAACCACCTGCTACCACCAATAGAATCATTCCTGCTAATAGATAAAACGAGATTGTGCCTGTCATATCTTTTAATAAACCAAACTCTTTGATCATCTTTAGGTCGTCGGGATAAATCGGTTCTTGTCGATAGGTCATTTTTAAATAGTTTGCGTAACCTAATATTCCAATGCCAACAAGATAAAAGAATGTTCCAAAGAGAAAAGAACCTAATACTGCCACTAAAAAAAGGAAGATCATTAATAACACTAAACAAGCTAATAAAAATTTTTCCGTATGCCACGAGAAAGCAAATTTTACAGCTAAATCAAAAGAAAGATCGTTTTGACACCATTGTAAATACAAATTACTTAGTCCAACGACAAAAACGATACTTATCGCCACTAATGTATATTTTAACCAATTTTTCTGTTTGACAGACAATTGATTGAGACTATCTTTTATATGTCTTTTCAAATGGATACTCCTTTAATTCATTTATTATTCGATACCGCTTTCCTTATTTTAATGATTTCCAGATAACAAGTAAAGAACTGTCTACAAACCCTTATCATTTTTTATTCGTTGTCCGATTTGATCGTTCATAAATTGTTGACCATTCAATATCGTGTTGCAAAAACATAACAATAGTATGCAAGTAGTGACTTATAAAAAAGGCGTTAAAAAATCCTCCATGCGTTTATAATCTTAATTAATAGTACTTCATTGACGTACTACTACAGAATAGAACTGAAACCCAATGAATAGCTATTTTTAATCTTTTGTCTTAAATCTTGAAAAAGAACATGCGGTTCATATTCTCTTGATAATAGAAATAACCCGCTATATCCAGAAAATGCGAGAAGCTGTTTTCGGATATAGCAGGTTATTTTTCCATCTGAACTTTACTATGACAACCTTATTTTTTACTAAATGACGAGTTCATTAAAAACAAGCAATGTTACTTCATTCATTGGTGTGATCTTCAACAAAGTTTTTAGGCTTATTTCCAAAAATCATCTAACACCGAGATAGGTAAGTGTCGTTTATGCTGAGTTTTGTTCCACCAAGCTTCAATTTTTTGTTTGGCATCTGTTGGAACTTCTTTACCTTCTAAATAATCATCAATCTCAGTGTAAGTAACACCTAAAGCAACCTCATCGGCGATCAACGGCTTGCCATCTTCCAAATCAGCTGTTGGGATTTTGGTATAAAGTTTCTCAGGTGCCCCTAGTTCTTGTAATAATTGTTTTCCTTGACGTTTGTCCAAGCGGAATAATGGTAACAAATCGGCGCCACCGTCGCCATACTTTGTAAAGAAACCAGTAATGTTTTCAGCTGCATGGTCCGTTCCCAAGACTGCTCCTGCATGCCCACCTGCAATTGCATACTGTGTGATCATCCGTTGACGAGCTTTGATATTTCCTTTATTGAAGTCACTGACTTCGATCCCTGCAGCGACTAATTCAGCAACTTGCGCATCGACAGCAGGTTTGATATTCACTCGTAGGCGAACGTCAGGCTGGATAAACTCAACTGCAGCTTTCGCATCCTCTTCGTCTACTTGTTCGCCATAAGGTAAGCGTACAGCGATAAATTGATAACGATCGTCTTGTGTTTCTTCACGCATTTCTTCCATTGCTAATTGAGCCAAACGTCCCGCTAACGTAGAATCTTGTCCCCCACTGATTCCTAAAACAAAGGTTTTTAAGAAAGGATATTTCTTTAAATAAGCTTTCATGAAATCAATACTAGTTCGAATCTCACCTTGTGGATCAATGGTTGGTTTGACACCTAATTCTTGGATAATCTCTTCTTGTAAGCTCATTCTTTTTCCTCCTTAATATTCATTGTATAAAGTAGCTACATTTTTCTTCATCCGTTCCATCGTAGCCATTTTATGATTCCAACAATCTGTTGATAAATCAACTGGGTATTTTTGTGGATTAAGGTCACGTTTGTACTCTTCCCACAGTGAATCAAGGTTATCACGTGTATATGCTTTGATTTCATCTAAAGTTGGTAATTCATAGACCCGTTCGCCCTTCACGAAAATATCTTGTAAGATAGGTCGAGCTGTAAAGTCACGCACCGTTTTATTGATAAAGGTATGCACAGGATGAAACATAAAAATCTCTGCTTCCTCTCTAGGATCTTCATCCCAAAGCGTAACGTAGTCTCCTTCTGATTTGCCATCAAAATTGCGAGTGATTCGCCACACTTGTTTCTTGCCAGGAGTTGTTACTTTTTCTGCATTGCTGGAAAGCTTGATTGTATCGATCATTTTGCCCTCTTTATCTTCAATTGAAACCAATTTGAAGACTGCACCAAGCGCAGGTTGGTCATAGGCTGTAATCAATTTCGTTCCTACACCCCAAACGTCGATTTTAGCTTTTTGCATTTTTAAATTTAAAATCGTTGCTTCATCTAAATCATTTGAAGCATAAATTTTAGCCTCAGTGAAACCAGCAGCATCTAATTGTTCACGAACACGTTTCGAAATATACGCCATGTCGCCACTATCGATACGAACCCCAAGGAAATTGATTTTATTGCCTAATTCTTTTGCTACACGGATCGCACTAGGCACACCAGATTTCAAGGTGTCGTAAGTATCAACTAAGAACACGCAGTCTTTATGAGTTTTCGCATAAGCCATAAACGCTTCATAATCATTTCCATAAGATTGAACAAGTGCATGCGCATGCGTTCCACTTGCAGGAATCCCAAAGATTTTCCCAGCTCTGACATTACTAGTAGCATCTGCTCCACCGATGTAAGCAGCTCGAGTTCCCCAAACAGCAGCATCCAATTCTTGCGCTCTTCTAGTACCAAATTCTAACAATGGATCATCGCCGATCACTGATTTGATTCTTGCTGCCTTCGTAGCGATCAACGTTTGAAAGTTCACCATATTCAGTAGGGCTGTTTCAATCAATTGACAATGTGCTAACGGACCTTCCACTTGGATCAATGGTTCATTGGCAAACACTAATTCACCTTCACGCGCCGAGCGGACAGTAGCTTTAAATTTAAATTCTTTTAAATATGTTAAAAAACCTTCTGGGTAGATGTCCATTTTGCGTAAGTATTCAATGTCTGACTCACTAAACGTCAAATTTTCTAAGTATTCCACAAGACGTTCTAATCCTGCAAACACGGCATACCCATGGTTAAATGGCATATCACGGAAATAGCATTCAAAAACAGCGTGGAGATCCGCACGACCTAATTCCCAGTACGTTTGCATCATGTTGATTTGGTATAAATCAGTATGCAACGTCAAACTGTCATCTGGGTAAATTTTATTCATCTTTATATTACTCCTCTTGGCAAGTTTTCATTTCTTATCCATTATAACAAAAAAACGCTAGAGTAGAAGAAATCTTGATTATTTTCTGAAAAAGGACAAATGAAAATAAATTTATAACCCAGAACAATAATGAACCAACCTCAAAAAATTTAGACTAAAAAGTGACCTTTTTGGGGGTCGACTTTTTTATGGTTACAGACAATTTTGAAGTGAAATTAAAAGTTGTCCAATCTTCCATGATTTTTCCGAAAAAAATGACTTTAATCACCGCTTCTCTCATAAAAGACTACAGACATTAGGCTGTTCGCCCTCCGTACAGCGCAGAGAACAAACAGCCTATGTCAATTTGTTTACTTCCCACTTTTAGGTGTCGTGCCTATAGGAATATTTAAAGAAGTGAAAGGTTATAAACTTTCTATTTTTTATAAATGAACAGATAGTGCTAATAAACTTTCCGCCTTCTTGCATAAATTACTTAAATGAACGATGTCGCATTTTCCTACAGCCTTAAGAATCAGCGTTCTAGATTCTTTGATCGTTTCAGTTGTTGTGTTTGGAGATAATGTGGTATATGTATTGTCGGTAAATAAATGGTTTACAGCCTCTACAGCATTTTGGACAGCTGAATCTACTGAATTAGTACTTTCTAATAACAAGCTTTCTGCCTTCTTGCATAAATTACTTAAATGAACGATGTCACATTTTCCTACGGTCTTAAGAATCAGCGTTCTAGCTTCTTTGATCGTTTCAGTTGTTGTGTTTGGAGATAATGTGGTATATGTATTGTCGGTAAATAAATTGTTTACAGCCTCTACAGCATTTCGGACAGCTGAATCTACTGAATTGGTACTTTTTAATAACAAGCTTTCCGCCTTCTTGCATAAATTACTTAAATGAACGATGTCACATTTTCCTGCGGTCTTAAGAATCAGCGTTCTAGCTTCTTTGATCGTTTCAGTTGTTGTGTTTGGAGATAATGTGGTGTATGTATTGTCGGTAAATAAATGGTTTACAGCCTCTACAGCGTTTCGGACAGTTGAATCTGAGACAGTTACTTGTTGAGCTGCATTAACTGTCATGGTATTTATTGTCCCAGCGCTAATGCACAAAAACGAGGTTAATAATAATAGTTTACTATGTTTCATCAAATCAATCCTTTTATGTTTTATTTTTTATCATGACATCCTAAAGTTCATATTCTCTAACCATTAATAAATGTCGGTATTGATTTTTCTCCAAGTAATCGGATAATTATGTTTATTCAATAATAGATGTCTGAATGGGTTTAAATTTAATTATCATCTAAATAAATCATCCTTGGATTCAATAGAGATCTAATAATACATAGTTACATAAACTTAATTTTTTTTCCTAAATAAAAATATTACACTTTGCACTTTCTTATATATTTAACGACCTCCCTTTATCTATAGTAATAAGATTTATGTAACGTATCTCCCGACACTTAGCATTATATACTGATAAAGAGGTACCATCATAAATTTTTTTTTATATTTTAATAAGTATTAGGAAAGATTTATAGTTTAATGTTGGAATTGTTGTAATAAACTAGATAAAAAATGAAGGAAAATCGAGGATTTCTATTATGCCAAGAGATTCAGTTGATAAAGTAAGTAAAATTGTTGCCGTCAACCTAATGATCGAAGAATAATTTTTTGCGAAAGAAGTTAGCCTGTAGCTAAAAAAACAGGCTCACCGCTTGTATCGTTGGATTCAAGAAGTTAAAAAATATAAAGCAAGTGCGTTTCTTAGAAAAGGGAACGCACTTTTTGATGCTCATGATGACATGAAGAAGTTAGAACAAGAAAAGCATTACTTAAGAGAGGAACGAGGCTTATAAAAAAGTTCCTAGTTTTTTTGAAGTCAAACAAGCGTCCGATTTCCAGTTCAAAAAAACAGAAAGAAGTTTTCTTCTTTCTGTTGAATTTATCCTAAGATTTCTCGTTACCAACCTCGTTGGACAAAGAGACTCAATTCAGAGACATCACCTCAAACTCAGATGGAAATATTTAAATGTATTAAAACTTACTACAATACTAAAGGGATGCATTTTGCCCTTAGTCATCCATCCCTAGAGACCTTGAAAAAAATTTTTTCTCTTGTTCTCTGAACCAAGTATCTAGTTTTTCTTAACAGCTCCAATTTTGAGACCGGTACACAACTTACTCATTTGCAGAAGACTGTTTTATTTGTCCTCCACTGAACGACCTACTTTCTGTTCAACAATAACGATATCTTTATTTGGTCGTTTGAATTGGACACCTGCTCGTTCTAAGTCTTGTTTTACACCAATATGGACCTTGACGTCTTCACGTTCTGCTTTCAAAATACGACGGATTGCAAAATCAATTTCTTGCTTGGTGATTTTTTTCTTCGTATTAATCATCAATAATTGGGATTTTTCATACGTATCAATGTATAAAATCTGTGTTCGATCAAGCGAATAAAGTTTATAGTATTTGATGGCTTTGCTACTAAAGAAAAAATCTACTACTTTAGGATAAAACGTCTTAATATTTAAATTACTTGTAACTGGCGTTTCGATTAATTTCATCTTATTCCTCTTTTCTATTATTATTTATAACAAGCGCCCAACAAAGGAATCGCTTTCAACATGACATATTTAAAGCAGAAAAATTCGTTTTTCTACTTTACTTATTATAACATAAAAATAAACACAAAAAAATATTCAAAATTTCTTGACCTTCTAGTTACGTCAAGGAATAAGATCATTCTATAAGGAAGTTAAGCATGGAATATACTATAAAAAAAATGGCAGAAATTTCTGGTGTTAGTCCTCGTACCCTGCGTTTTTACGATCAGATCCACTTACTGAAACCATCACGGGTGACTGAGTCTGGCTATCGGATCTACACTAGCCAAGAAGTTGACCGACTACAACAGATTTTGTTTTATCGCTCCCTTGATTTTAAGTTAGAACAAATTGCAGAAATTTTAGATAATCCAGCTTTCGATCATCGACAAGCGTTGATCCAACATCAAGAAATGTTACAAGAAAAAAGAAAACAGCTCGACACACTATTAATGACTATTCAACATACACTGGAGAGTTACGAAGGAGGAAAACCAATGAAAGATCATGAGAAATTTGAAGGATTTAAAAAACAAAAAATAATGGAAAATGAAACAAACTATGGACAAGAAATACGAGAAAAATATGGAGACGACACCGTTGAGAAAGCAAATAAAAAATGGCAAAATATGTCTGAAGAAAAATTTGAAGAAATGCAGTCTTTAGAAAAACAACTCTTAGCTGATTTGACAGCTTATTTACAATCAGACTCTGATCAAAAACTAGCATTGAAACTATTTGAAGAACACAAAAAATGGCTTACTTTTAGCTGGCCTTCTTATAGTTCCGAAGCTCATCGTGGCTTAGGCTTATTGTATATTTCTGATGAACGATTCACCGCTTACTATGATGAGCGTTGTGGAAACGGAGCTGCCCAAGCATTGAATACGATCATTCAAACATACGCGGTTGAATAAGTTGTCTTTGAGTGGACGTTCATTTTAGGAAATAAGTAGCGAAGATCTCACTTTGTGATCCATCCTGTCAGAATGCAGACACCACATTCTTTCATAATCCATTGACGTCAAAAAGAAACCGAAGCAATCACAAAAATAGGAGAAACTATTTTTGGCTATTCGGTTTCTTTTTTAGGTTTTTGCGTTACTTCGATCTACTTTTGATTCCGCATTAAAACCATTTCGACTATCGCACAATAAATCGATAAGGAATTTTGATTTGATCTTTTTTTTCTTCGATAAAAAGTAGAAAGGCCGTTTCTCCACACTCTCTTAAGCCATGGTCAATCGTAGAAAAAGACATTAGCTCACTGATCAACAGATTATCACGACCAACAAGACGGTTTTTACTTTCTAAGATGGAGCTTTGCAATATACCGGCAGCAACTGTATCTGAATTAGTGAAGACACCATCTACCTTTTTTTCTTTAAAATACGTCGCTGCATTCACCCCTTGTTCATAGTCAATACAGTTCCAAAAAACATTTTCCTCTTTGAAATCGGGAAATATTTTTTTACAAAGTTCCAACGTCACTTTTGTATTAAAACTAAGACGACCACTTCTTCCTAAAGTAACGCCAAGCTTTTCCACGCCTTGTTTTTTTAAATACAATAATGCTTCAGTAATAGATTGTTCACGATCGATAAACACGCAACCAGCTTCTGTTTCTTTTATTTCTTCACAAAAAATGATTGGCCCATACTTTTGATAAGAGAGCAATACATCTAAACTGTTGGCACGAGAAGTAACGATCAAACCATCAAATCGTTTACCTGCAAATTCTTCTAAATACATTCTCTCTCTTTCTGCCTGATAATTTGTTGGTAGCAAGGTCACCTGATAATCTTCGTTGAAGGCGACTTCAATGATCCCACTAAGCAATTGATCGAAATAAGGATGATCCGTATAAGGCAGAATAACACCAACATTTTTTGTTTTTCCATAACTGAGCTGTCTGGCACTTGCATTAGGAACATACGATAACTCATTAATGACGGATAGAATCTTGGCACGTTTTGTTTCGTCAACATAAGGATGATTATTGATCACCCGTGAAACGGTAGAGACAGAATAGCCCGTCAGTTTTGCAATATCTCTGATGTTTGTCATGCTTTACTAAAACCACCTATGCAAAAAGATTTTCTTGTAAATAGTCTACCACAGCATGCCCACATTCAAAAAATTGATAGAACGTTCCATCATATTCAAAGCTAATACGTTGCCCACCCAGATACGTATCTTTTGCCAATCCACTAATTTCATCTAAAGGAATTTTTTTCATTACCGTTTTATTTAACCCTTGAGGACTAGACAATTCAAGTATTGTTTCTTTAAATTCAACAAAAGCATAAAAATAGTCATTCGTAGCGCCATTGGTCGTTTTGATATAAGTATTCATCAGTAATTCCTCCTTTTTGATGAATTGAGTATAGCTTATGAAACGCGTCTCATAGCAAGATCTTTGCTTCACCTTCTAAAAAAACGAGCAATACGATACATACTTTTGTCTGCGAATCTTTAAACTTGTCTTTGAATTTTTAAAAAGCAGAACTTTATTTTAATTATCTAGAAAAATAAGTTCAAGTACCTCATTCAAACTCTGTTACTATGCATTTAAACCAGTAAATGAGAGGAGTTTTTCAATTGTATAAAAAGCAAAAAAAAGCAGGTATACTGAAAAGAATACTGAGACTAATAAAGAAGAAAATAAAGGCCATACTACAACGCATAAGACTATTAAAAATATTGAGAAGAAAACATCGAATAAACGAACGAATGTCTAACCTAGTAAACATTAACGAATACTGCCTAGTAGAGAAACCTATGCCATTAAAAAGTACAAAGGAAAATAATCACTCCTTGTTGTCTAAGAATGAGAATCTGAAAAATATGAAGAATATAAAGAAGAAAAAAAAAGACAAAAATAGTAGCACATCAAGATCCTCTAGCTTCACGTATATAGGTCGTTCTAGAACATAAGCAACTATCCGCATCGAATGATTGATTAAAAAAATAATCTTTCATATTTTTGCACCCTTTAGCTTGTAATAAAAAAAGAGAGCCCTTATTACATAAGGGTTCTCTTAGACTCCATACTTTTGATATATTGTGAAATATACCTGTGGCGCAACCCACTACAGAAGCTCCATAAAAATTTTTATTTTCACTTAAATAGAATGTACCTCGTTTACCAAAACCAAAATCATCTAATATATACAATTTTGAAAAAAGTTTTAGATTTCAACAAGCAATTATCTCTAGCAGGTCACCTTTCTCTTAGAATAAGAAGAAAAAATATTTTACTTTAGCAATCAATAAAAAACTGAAGTAAGTCATTTTATGCAAGATTGAGATGTATGATTTTCTATCCTAAATACCCCTAACTATCTTTTTACAGTTAGGGGTACCTAGAATCCATCTTAACATTGGATAGCTTATTTATTTTTCTTTATGTGCTTATCTTTTACTCCTATAAATATCAATAGAATAAGAATGGTTCCAACCTTTTGTAGATAACCCATCCTCATATCGCCTGTTTGGGGCAACCTCCCAGTTTTTTTCGGGATAAATCGTACGGAAACATTATTTTCATATATTTTTTCCATATCAATTGTATCAGCAGCTATCTTTTGCGGTGTGAAAAAAACGAGTATCATAACGAGCATCAATAGAATGCTGTTTTTCTTAAAATTTATCCTCACGTTAGTTCACTCCCTGACTTGGATCTGCTACCAGTTCCCAATTGATCGTTGTCCTATAGGTATCTTCGTTTGCCTCTAATGAATTCGGTACTTGAAGCTCTACACCAGGTGTATGATTCGTTCCAAATGAGATAGTAGTGTTACCAACTGGATGGCTTCCTACCGAGCTATTTAAGACATAGTTTGCAATTTCTATAGGTTGCGTATTTAAATTTACTTCGTTTTGCGTATGAAGATTGGCTGCTTGATCACTTTGGCTGACAATATTATGAAGCCTAATTTCCACTCCTCTTAGTTCATCTCCATTAGAATTTTGAAATGAAGCACTTTGATATGCTTGAAGAGACCAGTTGCTTGTACCAATATAGTCAGATAACTGTAATCCCAACGGAGTATCTTCTTCATTCAAAGCTGTAACTATCTGGCGACGATTACTTTTTCTGATAGTACCGAAATCAAAATTGGATACATTTGTTATCTTACGCGTACCTTCTACTGTAAATGGTACTTCATAAGCCATCTGGACATACTTGCCATTGCTCAATTTCTCTTGAACTTGGATTGTTCCTGTGGTTTGCCCTAAGCTTGATCGATCTGGGTATCTCGTAAACCCAACCACTTCGACATTTGGTGCGTTGCTCAGATTTAAATAAGAAGCAGCTTGTTGGGCCAATTGTTCATCGGTCATGTTTTGACTAATCAGCCCTGTACGAGGTGTTACTCGATCAATCAACACTTGGCGATAACCGGTTGGTGTTAGTTCAAGGTAAGCAATATTGTCTTTATGTGACAATGCTCCTTCTATCTCGTTATTGAAGATTCTTAACCGTTCCCGTGCTTCCGCATGATACACTTTTAGAATATCTCCATATTCAATTGAAATCGTTCCGATACCACTTACATGCCCATTGACACCTCTGCTACCAGCGGCTTCATAATTCTTTTTAATACTTAATTCATCCAACGACTGCTGACTAGCTGTATTTCTTAGTACTTCCAATGAGTAATACAATTCTGGAAAATCAGGATGGATAGGTGCTACTCCAATATTATCTCCACGACGCGCTACAATCTTATTTTCTCCAGGTAAATAGGCTAATGCTCCCGCTGAGCGATCTGCTTCTCCTCTAAAAAGAAGAGTTTCTCCCCACCTAATGGTTAGATGAACCTGTACTTGAATCCGTTCACCAGAAGCTTTATGCACGACTGTCACCATAGTATATCTTCTTCCTGGCACATCAAGATCGTGTCTAGGATCGTACTCGAATTCATAAGCATCTCTTGCTAAAACAGTATTATTGTACTTGACTTCATTCACTGCTTTTTCTAAATCAAGGGTTTCACCAAGTGTTAATACTTGTGCCATGGTAGTGGCTTCCAATCCTTGATGAACAGTAAATAGTACATCGTAGTTCATTTGAATATAGTTGCCATTACTTAGTTTTTCTTGAACTCGGATTGTCCCTAGCGTTTGACCTTGTCTTGATCGGTCTGGGTATCTCGTAAACCCGACTACTTCAACGTTTTTAGCATTACCAAATTCAAGATATGTTTCTACTGCTGCATCTAATTGTTCGTCACTCATCGTTTGTGAGATTGTTGTGTTTTTAGGGCTTAGCTGATTAATGAACAACAATCTTAATCCATCATTCGTGGTTTCATAATAGGTTGTTTGATTGACGAATCCATTGTTTTCGTGAACATCCACTTCAACACTATCGGTATACAAACTCATCATTCTGCCAGCACTTAACGATTCCTGATGATAAACTTCTACAACATCTCCAACTTGAACATTATTTACACCGAAATCATCTATAATATCAAACTTATAGTCTCGTCCATAATACGTAAAGTTTCTTTGATAGTTTGGTAAGTCCAGTGCTATATTTTGTTGTCCTGAAATCAAGCCTATTTTCAAATAAGCGGCGTCAAAAAAGAGACCTGTATGAAGCTGAAGATTTCTGTCTTCTGAACCTTTTGTTCCGATCAATTGTAGTTGATTTCCAGCTCTTATTAATGAAAGTCCTAAACTTTCATGACGAGCTGTCCCTTTCAAAATCAGCGTATTCCCCCAATGAATAGTTACAGGAATTTCCACTTCAATAGTTTCAGCCGATACTTTGTGTGTGATGGACGCGTTAATCGTACGACTACCAACTAAATTCATGATTCCGTTTTCGCTGACTTTTACTTCAAAGTCATTGTTAGATAAGGCTTGACCATTATATTTAACATCTTTGACTACTTGGCTTGGATCAATTGTTTCACCTAAGTTTAATACTTGTGAAACGGCAGTTGCTTCTAACCCAGCCGTCACCGTAAATGGCACATCGTAGGTCATTTGGACATAGTTGCCATTACTTAGTTTTTCTTGAACCTGGATTGTCCCTGTTGTTTGTCCTGGTCTTGATCGGTCTGGATATTTCGTAAAGCCGACCACCTCTACATTTGGTGCGTTGTTTAAATTTAAATAAGAAGCCACTTGCTGGTCCAATTGTTCATCAGTCATTCGACGACTAATTGTTCCTGTACGAGGCGTTACCCGGTCGATCAATACTTGACGGTAACCGGTCGGCGTCAATTCCAAGTAAGCTATATTATTGCTATGGGACAAGGCACCTTCTGTTTCATTATTGAAAATTCTGAGTCGCGTACGTGCTTCTGCATGATACACCTTTAAAATATCCCCGTAACTGATTGTTTGGCTACCAAAATTCTGTTTATTTTGTTCAGCATTCCATGTACCTGGCGAGGAGAACTTATAATACTCAGGTAATTCTGTTAAATTTTGACGATTGGCCGAATTACGCAATAAAGAGATACTGAAGTATTCATTTGGAAAATTAGGGTGTGTAGAAGCCAACGTTTCATAACTTCCACGTGTCATCGCCAGTCGTCGCTCTGATGAAACATAAGCAAGTGCTCCCCCTGAACGATCACCGATACCTCGGAACATAATGGTATTACCCCATCTAATGGTAACAGGTACGTTCACTTGGATTCGTTCTCCTGTCGCTCTATGAACGACTGTTACTACTGTATTTCTACTTCCCGCTACATCAAGATCTTGTCCGGGATCATACTCTAATTCATAAGCATACCTTGCTAAAACAGTATTATTGTACTTGACTTCATTCACTGCTTTTTCTAAATCAAGGGTTTCACCAAGTGTTAATACTTGTGCTATGGTAGTGGCTTCCAATCCTTGATGAACAGTAAATGGTACTTCATAAGTCATTTGGACATACTTGCCATTACTTAATTTCTCTTGAACTTGGATTGTTCCTGTGGTTTGCCCTAAGCTTGATCGATCTGGGTAACTCGTAAACCCAACCACTTCGACATTTGGTGCGTTGCTCAAATTCAAATAAGAAGCAGCTTGTTGATCCAACTGTTCATCGGTCATTTGACGACTAATTGTCCCTGTACGAGGTGTTACTCGATCGATCAATATTTGGCGGTAACCAGTTGCTGTTAATTCAAGGTAAGCAATGTTGTCTTTATGTGACAAGGCACCTTCTGCTTCGTTATTAAAGATTCTCAATCGACCTTGCGCTTCTGCATGGTACACTTTTAAAATATCTCCATGTTCAATCGAAATCGTTCCAATATCACGGATATGCTCATTTACATCTCTATTTCCAGTTGCTTCATAACTAGTAACTGTATTCAACTCATTTAGCGCTTGTTTTGAATCCGTATTTCTTAATACTTCTAATGAATAATACATATCTGGAAATCCTGGATGGATCGGGGCTGCCCAGGTATAGTCTCCACGACGAGCCACAAGTTTATTTTCTCCAGGTAAATAGGCCAATGCTCCTGCTGAGCGATCTGCCTGCCCTCTAAACAGAAGGGTTTCTCCCCACGTAATTACTACAGGAACTTGCACTTGGATTCGTTCACCAGAAGCTTTATGAACGACTGTTACTGTTGTGTTTCTGCTTCCTGGCACATCCAGATCTTGGCCAGTATCATACTCGAATTCATAAGCATCTCTTGCTAGAACAGCATTGTTATATTTTACTTCCCCCACTGCTTTTTCTAAATTAAGAGATTCACCTAACGTTAATGATTGAGCCACAGGAGTGGCTTCTAGCCCCTGATGGACAGTAAATGGCACATCGTAGGTCAGTTGGATATAGTTGCCATTACTTAGTTTTTCTTGAACCTGAATTGTCCCTGTCGTTTGTCCTAAACTTGATCGGTCTGGATATCTTGTAAAACCAACCACCTCGACATTTGGTGCATTACTCAAATCTAAATAAGAAGCCACTTGCTGATCCAATTGTCCATCAGTCATTCGACGACTAATTGTCCCTGATTTAGGCGCTACTCGATCGATCAATACTTGGCGGTAACCTGTCGGTGTTAATTCCAAGTAAGCTATATTGTCTCTATGTGACAAGGCACCTTCTGCTTCATTATTGAAGATCCTTAATCGTTCTTCAGCTTCTTCATGATGCACTTTTAAGATATCCCCGTAATTGATGGTTCGGCTACCGAAATTCTGCTTATTTTGTTCAGCATTCCACGTACCTGGTGAGGAAAACTTATAATATTCAGGTAACTCTGTAAAGTTCTGTCGATTAGCTGAATTACGCAACAAAGAGAGATTGAAGTATTCATGTGAAAAAAGAGGATGTGTAGGAGCAAGAGTTTCATAACTTCCACGTGTCATCGTCAATCGTTGCTCTGATGGAACATAAGCAAGCGCTCCTCCCGCACGATCATTAACACCTCGGAACATAATAGTGTTACCCCATCTTAGCGTTATCGGTACACTAAAATCAGTAGATTCTCCACTAGTATTATGTGTTACTTTCACCGATAGATCTCTTGTACCAGCCACATCTAAAACTGTTCCTAATTGAAAATCAAGGGTATATTGATTGCTATTTAATGTTGTGCCCCTGTAACGAACATTTGATATAGATTTATTAATATCAAATGTTTCACCAACTAATAGATTCTGATGGGTGATATCTGCTTGAATCCCATCTTGCACATTAAATGGTACTTGGTAGTCCTTATAGACAAAGTTTCCTGTCGATAACTGTTGACGAACACGAATAACGCCATTACTTGTCCCTGTTCTGGAACGATCAGGATACGTAACAAATCGTTCAATTTGTGAACCCGCAGCACGACTCATATCTAAATAATTTGCTAGACTAGCATCTAATTGTGCGTTTGTTGTGTTTGTACTTATTGTTGCTTGACGTGGTGTCGCTCTATTAAAAGTTAACTGTCGATAACCTGAATTTGTTAGTTCAAGATAGCCTCTATTTCCATCACGTGAATCTGCGACAGAGCCAAATCCTTGTACATTTCCGCTTGAAAGAGTGCCTACTCTATTCGGTTGTGTGTGAAATACCTCGACTACATCGCCATATGCAAGCGCTGGTTTAGATGCTGAATTATATTTTGTACGTAAAGTATCTACTGTATCTCCACCATTAGCAGTAAACGAAAAAATAGGATTGATATTTTCTATTGTTTGTGCTACACCTGGTCGTCTTACCGAAAACGTATAGAACATTCCAGCATTTGATGACATAGTTGAAGAATTTCTTTCATGACGTTTAAATTCTATCTGTCGTGTTTGTGGATTATATAAAAACACACCTCCTGAACCTTGTGTTGCTCCCATGTAGATAGCATTATTATTTCCATTTGACCATAGCACTCGAACGTATCCATATAGATCAATCCAGCCATGAGGCGCAACTTCATCTGTAATTCGAACGGTAAATCTTGCACCCGAATTTCCTGTAGAAGCATTCGCAATATCGTCATCTGGAAATTCAATAATTTGATAATGTAAAGGAGCAGTATACTCCGGCCAGAAAAGCAGCTCTCTTTTCTCTAACCTTACCAAAAATCCCATGTGTCGGCTTCTATCGTTAAGAATTTCATCAGATGCTCCAGAAATCAACATAGCATGTCTAAATGGCTGAAAAGAATCCCCATCCCATGTGTCTCCAATAAAATGCGTTGCATTAATAGCATTAAGCCATGTAGACCGCCAAGCCTGCGCAGTAGGTAAAACTGAAGCATTACCTGCACTGTCCCGTAGCCGCAGCGCTCCTTGAGAATTCCCTGCACCTGGACCCGGCCCACCTGTAGGCGGAGCAGAGAAACTTTGTAGTATACTTTCATTTTCTAGTACATTTTTTATGTCAGTTTCACTTGTCTTCTCAGCGCTACCAGCTTCTTCATCACTTTTACTTTCAGAATCATCCGCATTTTCTTCACTTTCGGATACAGAAGGAGAATCATCTTTATCTTCTTTTTCAGAAATATTTTCAGACGCAACTGTATCTTCCGGCAAAGAAGTAGTGTCTTCTGTTTCTTCTAATTCTGAAACAGGTTGGGGGCTTTCATCTTCTAAGAAACTTTCAGCATACACCATATATATAGAAGGAGATATGGCTTGACTTAGCATGCACACTATTCCTAAAAATGTAATCAGCTTCTTCATTAGTCATCTCCTCTATCTCTGTGGTCTACTAAGGTGTTGGTGTTGCGCCTGGATCTGCAACGAGTTCCCAAACAATGGAAGTAGAATATGTTTTATCTGATTTTATTGTATTAGCAGGAATATGAAGGCTGACGCCATCTGTTGAGCTATCACCATGAGGTTTTCCCAAAGCTAATGACCAAGTACCTGCTCCTTGAGTAGCATTTGCTGTAGAAATAACTTGTTCACTACTATTCAATACAACCCTCGAATTAGGGATTTGTGGTGTATTATTAGTGTTTGCATAATACATGTTTTGAATCGATATCTCTGCTCCATCTAACTCTTTACCGTCTTCGTTAGTAAGTTGACTAGGCTGCGAAGCTCTTAATTCCCACCCTTGTCTGGCTAAACCTCGGCGATCTTCAATTGAAATAAATGGTACTCGTTTTTCCGTCTGACCATCTACTTGAACATCAATCAACTGGGCATTTTGATTAATTGCTAAGTTCGTATGTTCAATTTCTCCAAAATCAAAATCTGCTACGAAGTTGATTTTTAAATCTCCAGGATTAGGATTCGGTGGAGTTGGCGGCTCGATTGGTTTGTCTGGATCTTCTGGATCGACAACCTCGGGTTTGTCTGGATCTGGTGCACCAACTGTTACAGAACCTTCAGTTGTTGCTTTAGTTGCCCCATCGTAATCAACAGCAGCTACATTCATCGCTTGTCCTAAAGTCATGATTCCTAATAAACTAGTCATAAATAGTAAGTTTGTTTTTTTCATTGTTTTCTCACCCTCTAATAAAAGTCAATTTTATTTTGTTACCACTGAATTATTCTCTTTTTCCTCACCCCCTTTAAATTTATCTTTTAGAAGTAAGTACAAAATCAAACATATCAAGATTATTCCGACCCCTATCAACAAGTAGGTCAACCAAGGTGTCGGTAATTCGATGTCCAGAGCTGTTTGATTCAGTGTATTTGCGGCAGATGAACTGATATGAAAATTTTCGACAAAATGATAGGTTTCTGTATCAGCTTTCACTATTAACTCAACACGATAATTCCCGGCACGAACTAGCTGGGAAAAAGTGGGTATCCCAAAATCAAAGTTCGAATTTGGCGCCATTCTTAAATTTTCTTTTTCATATTGAATGAGTGGGTCTTTTTCCTCTTGATAGTATACTTTTGCATTAACTTCCATGGTTCGAATCGATACAGGTTGTTTATTTTGTAAATTTATCTCAACGACATTTCTATAATTTCGCTGCCCCATCCTAGCGTCCCGAGCGATTAATTCGTTAACAGGTAGTTCTATATTTTTTTGACGCATCAACACCCCGACTGTATAAGCAAATTGATGTGTAACTTGCTGATCTTGAAGCGCTGTTTCTTGATAAAATCGGAACCCTCCAAGAATCTCGCCACCCCATTTTTTTGTTGGATAATTGATTCTTGTTGTATATTTTTTGGTTTCCCCTGTATTAAGCTCAATTGTTTCTTCTTTATTTTCTACTAATGTGTCAAAAGGAAATTCCAGCGTTTCATCAAGATTTTCTTTACTTATGAATGAGGTAATCCCATTTTGATTCGTTTGAGCAGGAATGGCTTCTACTCCAATCTTTATTGATTCATTGCTGTTATTCATTATTTCGATTGTCACGGATTCTTCTTCATTTGGATTCCCTTCAAAGATGTAATAGCCTTGTTCATTTACTGATCCATCTTCTTCCAAACTCCTAACTGAAAATGGTGCGCTGGAATCTCCAAAAACTGGAACTTGATTTATTTTTTCAATTGCTAAAAGAAGAACGGCTACAAGAGCTAATTTTATGATTATAGTGGTTTTATTTAATCGTACTTTCATTTCACTCCCTCCTTTACATCAGCCATTCTAAGGTATGTACCAAGTGCCCAGTCAAAACTTTTTTTTTACATTTCAGATATTAACCGTTAAACTATTTTCTAAAGGGAGGGCATACTATGGATAAAAAAACATTTCATATCAAAGATATTTTAAAATTAACCACATTAAACAAATCAACTATTCGTTATTGGGAGCGTGAAGGTTTACTAAGTTTCAAACGTGACCATGATAATAACTATCGACTTATTGACAGCCGTACTTTACTTGATTTACTAGACATTGTGTTCTATCGTAATTTAAATATCCCAATAAAAAAATTAAAATTGATCTTACATCAAAAGCCCGAAACTACTTATGAAGCATTAGTAAAGTCAGAACAGGATTTAATGGATGAACTAAATAAAATAACAAAACAGCAAAAAATGCTTGCACACAAAAAACAAAGCTTAGAAGAATTGATTCAATTACAAAAAAACTCGACATCTCTATCTATTCCAATGAATTTTTCATATGTAGAGCAACTTAGTCTTAGTTCTATGGAACATGTCAGTCAATATTCCACTAGTCCAACAAACTTTGTCTTATTTTTTTCTAATGACAGTGGTCATGCTTATCAAGAGGGAATTATTGTAGATGAAAAGTTAAGTGATCATTTATTATTCGAAAAACAAAAACAAAAAATTATTTTTGGTGGACTGCTTGAAGTAGACAATATAAATTATAAAAAGAATAATTTGGAATCTCTCTTAGAACGAGCAAATTTTCCTGTGGATACTACTTGTATTGCCCAATATCTTGCTTCAGGAAAATCAGAAACTGGACAAGCAATTGATTATTATAAATGCTGGTTTTTACCTGAACTATAAATAGAAGGGATTATTTCAGCTTTCGAAATCCTTGGGAGTGACTTAAAAATTGAAATTTATTACACACAAATAAACCTTCTGGAACTAGTGGATCAAACTAGCTTCAGAAGGCTTATTTGTATTTTCATATAAATTTTTAGTGTAAAAAATCCAAGATAACACTAAAATCAATAAATGGTTTTGTTGATTCAAGATTTATTCCATAAAAAGTTTACATCTTCTCGTCTTTTTCTAATTGTAAAAGAAAAGTTCTATTTAAGATTTTCCATTCAGATCCTTCGCCTCGTACTTATGTTGCGGATATTAATTCTAGTTTTTCGTTTCTCAGCATATATACATACGTATGTTTATTATTTCCTAGTTTTGTTTTTAACTCACCATCGTTACTCGTTCTAAATCTGTGCCATGGCCCTTCTGCGTGATAAATCTCAATTGTACTTCCCTCAGATAAAACTTGCTGTGCAAACGTTCCATATGTTCGAGGACCGTTACCTATAACCGTACCGTTTCCATTCCACATTTGGCTAAATAATATTCTCCCAGAAGGGTCATTGACTCTAACAGACGCATACCGTTGATTGTTCCACCCACTTCCATGAAATTGATAATCAGAATTCTTTACTAATAAAATTTTTCTTCCCTTTACTTCTACAGTAACCCTAGCAAAACCAGAAGGATTTGAGGCTTTTGCATCTCCGCCAATTGAAAAAGATTGTTTATTTATATGACGTTCATTTAGTCGGATCACATTATGAATCAGTGCTTCTCCAGGAAAGTCAGCAGCAACAATCCCAACATGTCTTAATTTTTGATTTCTGATATAGTCAGAAGTCAATATATTTGTACCTTCAAAAGCAATCGTTGCGATACCTAAAAACCAATCGATTCTGGGAAAATCTGGAACGGAACCTGCCCATCCCGGATGAGTCATACCAGTGGCAAGTCTACCTGCATGGGTTCCCGAACTGCTATGACCGCTAGCTACAAAATAAGGAAAGGATCCTCCTGATCCTGATAAGTAGTTAATAAAAATCCTGTTTCCATTAACTTTATTTGCTTGATTTAAATGTTCTTTTACACTTAACCATTTATCGTATAGATCCCAATTTGTTCTTAGATGATAATTGTCTTGTATCACAAAGCTGGCTGGATAGCGTATTCCTAAAGAAGATCCTTCAAAATTACGTAAAATTACAATTTTACCACGGGTTTCTCCTAAAGTAGGATTCGCATTATTGCTTAAGAAAAACATATTTTTATAATTAGGATTATTAAGATAGCTATTCACTAAGCGGTTCAGCTCCGTATCATTGACGCTAGTATGCTCCTGTTTTAACCGCATATAAATCGCTTCACTAGGATTCCTTTGAAGAAATGTTCGTAATGTATTTAAAGCGTCTTCAAATCTAGCTAGAAAAACAAACCCATGGTGAACCGTAAGCGAATTTGGTCTTGCAGCTACACGTATATCAATGAAACGGATCCCCACTTCTAATTGTTCATTCAATGATAATCCTTGGTTTTGAACGATATCTCCCCCTGGACCGTTAGACATGGTATTGTGCGTACCTGGAATAGATAACTGTGACAGTCTAGTATTATCTTTTATTTCAGACATCCAATTGGGATTTCTAGAATGAAATTCTGAAATCGAACGTAAATATGCTGGATGGTAATGAGCATCTACTGTTTTAGGTAAAACCAAAACAAACAATAGTATGAATATTGAAAAAATTTTTTTCACCAAATAACCTCTTTCTTACATGTAAGAAACTGACTATCCATGAAATAAGTATTCATAGATAATCAGTTTCTTCATAAATTTATAAAGCTAACTACTTAACAGCTGTTAATTCTAATTTATTGTTTTTCATCGTATAAATATAAGTCGTTTTATCGTTCCCTAGTTTTCTTTTCAATTCCTGATCGAAGCTCGTTCTAAACATATAACTTGGACCTTCTGCATGATAAATTTCTACAGTACTTCCTTCAGGTAAGTCATATTGAGCGAATGTCCCAAACGTGTGAAGTCCATTTCCAACGACTGACTCATTCCCATTCCAAGTTTGGTCAAACAGTATTTTGCCGTTAGGTTCAGAAATCTTGACTGAAACATATTTCTGATTTTGCCAGTCATTCCATTGAAATCTAAAATCAGAGTGTTTGACCAATGAAATTTTTCCGTTCTGTGATTCTACTACCAAACGTGAAAACCCTGTTGGAAATACTTCTGGATTCGACGGAACTTTTTGACCGCCAATATGAAACCTTTGGGTAGTAAAGGCTGTTTCATCCGTAATATCAACATGAGTATCACTTAGAATATTTTTGACTAAAGTAGTTAATTCAGCTGTATCTGGTGTATCATGTGCTAATTCCCAAATAATCGCGCCGCCATAACCTTGATCAATTGTATAGTTTACTTTTCTAGAAATACTTGCGATGTTATCATAAGTGAATAATTCTTTCTTCTCTGAATCATAGATAAATGGCGCCTCGGCTTCATCATCCCAATGGTAAGACAAGTGTTCAACAGTTGGATCTTTAGCTTTAGCTTCAAATTCTTTTAATTGCCACCAAGGTTTCAAACCGGCTAATTGTTCAGGATCGTCCCAACTTCCGCCATTGGCTGCTCCTCTACTTGGTACAGCCATTGCTGCTGAATCAACATTAGCAAACCCTCTTGAGTAATAACTCATCCCAACCATCAATTTATGTTTAGGAATCCCGTAAACCTTGTGGTACTCTTCCATGGTTGCAGAAATATTGAATTTTTGATCTTTATCGTCTCTTGTTTTTGGATATAGTGGAGATTGATGTCCGGTTTGATCATCAAACCCACCTCGGTAATCATAAGTCATTACGTTGAAGTTATCGACATAATCATTCGTAATTTCGGGAGCAATAAACGCCATTTTTTCATGATTTGCTGTCACTGCAATACTTAACTGGTAGTAGACGTCATTTTCTTTCCCTGCTGCGGTCATCTTTTCACGTAGCTGTTTAATCAAAGCCACAAATTTTTCTTTTTGTTCATCATTTTCTGGATATTCCCAATCAATATCAATACCTTCAAAATGATAATTCAGCATAAAGTCTACTAACTGTGTAGTAAAACGATCCATACGTTCAGGCGTTGCTGTAGCATGATCAAATCCATGATCGTCTACCGAGTTGGTCCAACCACCGATAGAAACCATTGCTGCAACATCATGTTCTTCAGCTAATTGAGTGATTTGATTGATGTAGTTTCTGCCCCCACCTTCATGTGAATCATCGAAGTCGGCCCAAGGATCATTTGAAACCAATTCTCCATTTTGGTCAATAACCATAAAAGCATAATTGACATGAGTAATTTTATCAAAAGGAACATCTACTGGATCGTATCCTTTTCCATCGATGATTCCTTGACTATAATTATAGTCTGGCTTATCTGGCTCATAGTCTGTTTTATACCCATGCCAATTTGAGAAATAACCAATTACTTTTTTCTCGTTTTGAATTCTTTGTGCTTCTTCTTTTTGTAATCGTTCTGCCTCTTCACCTGTAAATCGATTAAATTTAAAGATATTTAAAGGTGTTGGCAAGTCTTTGACTTTTTGCCAAACAGAAGCACTACCTGGTCTATCTGAAGGCTCTGCCCAATAAGCATTACGCCAGACACTTCCGTTATAGATAACTGTTGCTCCTCCTGGATAGCTTTTTACTTGCCATACTGAACTATCCACAACAACTTGATCAAATGCCGCTACACGTACTTCTTGGGTCCCTCTGAATAATTGTCCTTCTCTTCCTTGAGACCAACTGTTTCCTCCGTCATTTGACCACATATGAGAAGCATTCAATCCCTCAATATGATTGGTTGTATCATTCATCACTAATGTACCATCATTTTTTTGTAACTCTTCAGCAAATGCAGTCAGTGACTGTGTATTCAATAAAGAAATCCCAACTAATGATAATGCGAAAAATTTTTTTGCCAGCTTTTTATTCATTTTTTCCTCCCCTTTTCTCTTCTATCAGATCGTTTAATTCTTTCGAAACTTGGATAAACATAGGAGATTGCTTACTAAGTTCTTTGACTTTAACTTTATCTGCTCTCGGATGAACAAAATAGATTTTTTCATTTAAAACAGGACGTCCATTTTTCAATGTATACTTTAAAAAAGGACTTTTTAAGTAATCAATAATCAGGACACCGTAACCTTCATCTTCAAGATAAATATCATTCGTTATTTTATACATTTAAAGCCCCTCTTCTCCCCCACAAGAATCATTAAAATCCTTAACTTACTTTTAAATGAGTTACATACATTTTTGTCTTTTACAGCTCGTTAATTTTATATAGTCTTATCTCAACAACTCCTCCCTTTTCTCTTCTGATTAAATGAGTGTTTATTTAAACAATCTCCTAGAACTTATTGTGTCTTATCTATGGTTTATTTTCATTTCTTTCACGTAGCATTTTTATCCTTTTGCGTTATTTTAACGTCGTAAGTATGTAAAAATATTCTAGTCTTTGTTAAACTTCATTTACTAGTTTTATAGGAAAGTTTTATTGGAGGAAAAGAATGCAAAGGATTTACATTATCGAAGATCAGTTATTACACCAGAAATTTATTGCAGAAACAATCAGCGATTTTATCAAACGCTCATACATTTCTGCAGAAGTTGTACCTATCAAGTCTGTCAATTCATTTATTAAAGAAATTCATCTACTTGATATAACCGATATTGACATCTTTTTTATAGATATAGATTTAAAACATCAATATACAGGGATCGATATTGCCGAATGGATCAGATATACCAATTCATTTTGTAAGATCATTTTTATCACCAATTACGAAGATCAAAGTATGGCTATTGTTACTCGCAATATCATTCCTTTTGACTATATTCATAAAAGCATCTGCTTACCCGATATGCGCAAAAAAATTCATACTACATTAAAAAAACTATTTTTTTCTTTGCAAATAAACACCGGAGAAATACTGATATTATCTGTTCAAAAAGAAAGACAAGTATTTGCCTTTTCTCATATAAATTATATACAAACAATAAAAGAGGATCGTTTTCGGGTATACCTACAAACGACCTCTCAAGAACTTTTGATCAATGAGAGCTTTTCAGATATAAAAAAACTCAAATTTCCCAAATATTTTTTATTTTTAAAATCATATATCATAAATTTACGGCAGATAAAAGCACTTAATCGTAAGTTAGGAATCATTATATTTAAAAACGGATCAGAAATTTACTTTGGACATAAGGTAATAAAAAAAATAGAAGAGTCACTGAAACAATTTCTATGAAAAAAACAAAATTTTTCTTACTCTTTTAAAAAGAGAGTGACTGTAAAAGCAGTATTATCTCTTAAAATTGTATAGGAAAAATTTTTATATTCTTGAGTAATTCGATGTAAATTACTGAATCCAATTCCATAGTGCTGTTCTTTTGAGGTAATCCCTTTCCTCCCTATATCACTCAATATTGCACTATTAACATAGTTGTTTTTGACCAAAATTTGATAGATACCAAATTGTTTATTAATAGTTAAGTTTATATAAGGAGATTCTGTCTCTATACTCGCTTCAATTGCGTTATCTAGCAGAATCTTGAGACATCGAATAAAATCTAAACTATTTATAGGTACTTCAGCGATCACTGTATCAATAGATAAATCTACTTTAATTCCCATGCTTATCGCTTTATTGATTTCAATCAAAAGCACACTCTTAATTGCCATATTTCTTACCTTAGTTAATCCCCCAATATTATTTTTTGAAAAAATAATATTCTTAGAATAATCTTTAATCTTCAAAAGCTGCTCTATTGCTTCTTCCGTGTCCCCTTTTTCCAGCAACAGCGCCAATGTGAATAGTATTCCTTCGTAATCATGTTTAAAACCTTCTATTTCATCGATTCTCTCTAATTTTTCTTCGTAAAAATTTATGGTATTAAATAAATCTTCATGGCATACAGCTGAATACTCCAGAAAGACAATGCCTCCGAAGATAAGGGCTCCTTTCAACAACAAAATAATTAATACAAGCCAAAAGTCTCCACGATCTAACACCGAGTACATGAATTGGAAATACATCGCTAAAATAAAAAAGAAAATACCACATAAAATAAGAACTTTTTTTATGCGTATTCTTCTATGAAGAAATAAGAAAATTTTATTTTTAGTATAAACCTTTTTTACCATTAAATTCCCAGCCAAAAAAATCAAAAAGATTAGTATTTGCAGACCAATCAATAGAAATAAAGGATTTTTCACACTATCTAATTGAGCAAAAAAACTATATATAGTATCAATACTGGTAATATGAAATTGAATGAAAAAATATACTCCAAGTATATAGACAAATGAGAAGAGAGACTTTTTTTTAAAAGAATAAAACAATAGCCATAAATTCAGTCCCATTGCAGTTAAGATAAAAAATCCAGCGAGATTGATAAATCTCCATGATAGGAAACAAAAAATGATTAAGGATAAAAGAAAAAATAACTTGTATCTCTTATGTAAAAAAATTTTTCCCATATAAAAATCCAAAATAGCATACTGTAAAAATATAAATACGACATACACTTTATCTTCCAAACAATGTTCCACCTTCACATAAATATATATTTTTTATATAAGTATAAAGTAGGAAGTAGGAACCTAGTCAACACGACTTGACTAGACATTTACCTAAATAAAGACTGTGAGACAATCGTCAGCTCTCAAGAAGGCTCTATGCTTTTTGATATGAGTGAAATTCATCAACATCTTTTTTTATGATTTAAAAGGATAGAAAAGACAACCTGAAATCCTTTAGAATTATTTTGGTTAACCAATTCATAGGAGAACTCAAGATATCTTATCATCAGCTTATCAAAGCTACCTTAATTATTTTAGACCGAACTATCTATTTCAAGAAAAATTGTTTAACCAAAAATAGAAAGAGAAAATTTGTTTGATTTGTAAAAGTACTCTTCAGGACACGCCAGAGGAATGTCTGTATTGTCTTTGTGCCCCCCTCTCTGAGATCATGTGTTGGGAAGTTGGTACTTATCAAACGACGGATCATGATTCATCATGGTAGATTCTACCAAAAAAAAGAACAGAAAGAAGAAAAACTTCTTTCTGTCCCAATTATTCTAAAATTTCTCATCATAATCATCATTTGACAATGAGGATTTAATGACTACATCATGCCGCCCATCATTGATGGATCCATTGCTGGCGCTGCAGGTGCTGCTGGTTCTGGTTTGTCAGCAACTACTGCTTCAGTTGTTAATAATAGAGCTGAAACAGATGCAGCATTTTGTAATGCTGAACGAGTAACTTTGGTTGGATCAACAATCCCTGCTTCAACCATATTTACCCATTCGCCTGTTGCAGCATTGAAACCTGTTCCTAATTCAACATTTTTCAATTTATCAACGATGACTGAACCTTCATATCCCGCATTTTCTGCGATTTGACGAATTGGTTCTTCTAAGGCACGAACAACGATTTTCACACCTGTTGCAACGTCTCCTTGAGCTTCAACTGCTGAAACTTTGCTGATGACATTCACTAATGCTGTACCACCACCAGAAACCATACCTTCTTCAACGGCTGCACGAGTTGCATTCAACGCATCTTCAATTCGTAATTTCAATTCTTTTAATTCTGTTTCAGTTGCTGCACCAACTTTGACCACTGCAACCCCACCAGCAAGTTTTGCTAAGCGTTCTTGTAATTTTTCACGGTCAAAATCTGATGTTGTTTCAGCAATTTGGTTTTTGATCAATTGAACACGTGCTTCAATGGCTGTTTTATCGCCAGAGCCTTCAACGATTGTTGTGTTATCTTTGTCTACCACAACTTTTGAAGCATTTCCTAGGTTTTCGATTGTTGCATCTTTCAATTCTAATCCTAAGTCGTCCGTAATCACTGTTCCGCCTGTTAGGATAGCGATATCTTCAAGCATTGCTTTACGACGATCACCGAAACCAGGTGCTTTCACTGCAACAACGTTAAATGTCCCACGGATTTTGTTCAAGACTAATGTTGGTAAAGCTTCTCCATCCACATCGTCAGCGATGATCAATAGCGGACGAGATTGTTGTAAGATTTGTTCTAATAAAGGCAAGATGTCTTGGATATTAGAAATTTTCTTATCTGTGATCAAAATGTATGGATTTTCTAAAACAGCTTCCATTTTGTCATTGTCAGTCACCATGTATTGTGACAAGTAACCACGATCAAATTGCATACCTTCTACAACATCTAATTCGGTTTCGATTCCTTTTGATTCTTCAATAGTAATAACACCATCATTACCGACTTTTTCCATTGCATCAGCAATCAAATGTCCCACTTTTTCTGAACCAGAAGAAACAGCTGCAACTTGAGCAATTGCTTCTTTAGAATCTACGACTGTTGAAATATTGTGTAATTCTTCAACTGCTGCTTTGGTTGCCAATTCGATCCCACGACGAATACCTAAAGGATTTGCTCCAGCTGTTACGTTTTTTAATCCTTCACGAACAATTGCTTGTGTTAACACAGTAGCGGTTGTTGTTCCGTCACCTGCGATATCATTGGTTTTTGAAGCCACTTCAGAAACTAATTTAGCACCCATATTTTCAAAGTGATCTTCCAATTCGATTTCTTTTGCAATCGTTACGCCATCATTAGTAATCAATGGTGAACCGTATGATTTTTCTAATACAACATTACGACCTTTTGGACCTAATGTTACTTTTACTGTATCAGCTAATTTATCAACTCCACGTAGCATTGCTGCGCGTGCATCTTCTGCAAATTTCAATTCTTTTGCCATGTCTATTCACCTCATCAAATTTTTTTCGTACTTTTTTATTTATTCAACGATCGCCATGATATCTTTTCCTGCAACGATCAAATATTCTTTTCCTTCAAATTTTACTTCTGTACCGGCATATTTTTCAAACATCACTTGGTCGCCCGCTTTTACAGCAGCAGGAACTTTTTCTCCGTTTTCCAATAAACGGCCTTCACCGACTGCAACAACTGTTCCTGTTTGTGGTTTTTCTTTAGCGGATGAAGCTAAAACAATTCCTCCAACAGTTGTTTCTTCTTCTTTTGCGACTTCGATAATGACGCGATCACCTAATGGTTTTAACACGATAAATCCCTCCGATAACTCTTTTTTTGGATTCGTTAGCACTCTTACACATCGAGTGCTAACCTACATTTTTAATAATACTCATACTTTGATTTTTTTGCAAGCTTTTTAAATGAAAGTACACTAATTTTATCCGTAACCGTTAGAAGTCCCTTAGTAATAGCCTCTAAATTGATCTATGTTATAATTAATTTCTATTCTTGCAGTCTACTTCTGCCTATCTTTAAGGAGGTATTTTATGTCATTAAAAAAATATAGTTTCGCTAGTATCTTTTGCTATGGACTCATTTTTCTTTCCCCATTGATCCTTTCCTCTATCGGAATCGTCCATACTGTTACTGACGTGATTACAGCAACGACGATTGCCTATATCCTAGGAGCAATTGTTTTAGCTTTCTTTTATTTCAAGCAAAATGAACCACTACCACTAGAAGCAGCCATTCCTAGTGCTTCGACGCCAAAAATCATCTTATATGGGTTTGTTGGGATTTTCATTGCTTTAATCTTACAGGCGCTTGCAGTAACGTTGGAAACTCTTTTATTTGGTAACAGCGCTCCTTCTGAGAATACGCAAAATATTATTCAAATGATTCTTGAAGCTCCAGCCTTTTTAATAGCTACCACAGTTGCTGGTCCAGTCATGGAAGAATTCGTCTTTCGCCGCAGCATCTTAGGTATCGTTGGCAAATATACAAACTTTTGGATTGGGGCAATTGTTAGTTCCTTATTGTTTGCTTTTGCCCATAACGATGGCCACTTACTGATCTACTTTTTCTTAGGTTTTTTCTTTAGTCTCCAATACAAAGCAACGGGAAGAATCTGGACCTCGATGATCACACATGTGGGAATGAATACATTGGTGGTAGTGGTGCAGATCGCCGTACAAAAGGGCTGGATCGCTGCTTCATGAGCTGCCAACTAACACCAATCTAAAGACTCGCCTTATACTATCTACTGACCAGCAAATCTTAGTCGCTGGTCTTTTTTGCGTTCTTTCCGATCCCGGCTCATTCTCTTAACAAATTTCCCCTTCATAGTCATGAAAAAGATAGATTTATTTAGAGCTATTCATTATGTTTTATCCGCTAGCTACTAGCAGTTTCCATTTATCGTGACACTCGCCATTTCCTCTGTTAACCTTCTCAAAATACTTTGATGGTCTTCTCTAATAGCACACTTATTTTAAATACGACAGAAAATAGCAGTCATTGCCATTTGGATTATTTTCAGATCCTATTAAAATCATGTTCATCTAGATCTAACTATAAACATTGAATTAGATTGGTTCATAGAAAAAATTTAACCACATCGACATCGTCTTATGAGCGCCCACAAGAGTTATCAACTTTGCACTAAACCAACTCGTTCCCCTTCTCCTCCAACTAAAGTGTCTTTCCTTTCGTTTTACAAAAATACGCAGTATGAGAGAAAAACAGCCTAACAAAAATGCGATTAAAAAACACTTTATTTATAAAAAGATAAATACAAAAGTGATTTTAAAACAATTAATATTGTTTTGTTTTTGTTATTAAATGAGGAACTTGCTAATTCATTACATGCTTTAATTAATTTTATCAATCATTACTACTTACGAATGCACCATCTCTTAGAAAAATCATTTAAAGAAAGACATCTCCTTTATATCAGACTGACTGCTGTCATTCACGATTTTATAAAGAATAAAACAAAAATAAAATTTTTTGTTAAAAAACTACTGTTTTTATTATATATCTATCAGACTATCATTTATTTAACTTTTACAAAAAAGTTATTTTATATGTCACAAAATAACATTTTTAGGAACGTATCTTTCAAAAAATAAAGGTAGTGTGTTGCGAAATGAATATCTGGCAAATGATTGATGACTTATTGAAGAAATATTATCTGACGAATGATAAAGATATCTTAGATTTAATCATTTTAGATTTAGACCCTTATATAAAATCTTGTGCGCATCGTTTTGTATTTAAAGCACAATCTAACGGAGTATTTATTCCTTTTGAAGACTTCTACAGTAACCTTTGTTTAGCAATATGGGAAGGTATTGAAGATTTCAAGAGTATCTCAGGCTCCACGTTTAAAAATGTTACGTTGCGAAGGATTTATATTGCTGAAAAGAAGACTTGGAAACAATATAAAAAATCCGGAAGTAAGGTCTTCAATAAAGATGGGATTACTTATGACGTGACAAGATGGGAAAACATCGAATCGCTACATCATTCTAAAAATTGCACAGTTAAAAGTGCAGAACGTTCGATCGAGGAAAAACTTCTAATAGAAAATTTTAAAAAACAGGACTTTTTTAGAGGTACCTTCATCGAACTGCTTTATCACGGTTATTCTTGTAAAGAAATTTGTCTCCTTTTAGGAATCAGTAAGACTTACGATGCAAAAACCAGAAAAAAATGTCAACGAATCAAAGAATCATTCTTGAAATATATTGCCTAATCACTATGTTTTTCTTTCCCTATTCATCTACTTTGAAAAATAGCAAAGCATTTCAATGGCATGTCTATCGTCAATGTGGATCACATCTGATTATGTTTCCAACTTTGAGTGGTATCGTTATCCCGGATGGAGAGTACAAAACAGTGAAACATTTGGTATGTTCTAATCATTTTTCTAAAAATTTTTAGCTGGTTTCAACTTTTTGATTATGTAAAAGTAATTGATACACATATTAGGCGTAATAAAACTTTTCATCCTTTTCACTAATACAATAATAATGGGAAGCTAGTTTCACTTTGTATCTGTCTGTTTTGAGCAATGTCCCTCTTGCCTAGTCTTCTCTATTATATTTTTCATTTACGGTCTAACTATACTTGATCTTTGAATAGCTGTTTCAGCATTTGTCAAAAAATGCCGAAGGGACTGAGACAAAACTTGTCTCAATCTCCTTCGGCTAATTTTTTCGGAAAGGATCCTGTTAATCACAACTATTTTTCCTTATTTATTATTGACCATTCAGCACTTGTTTTAAACTAGTTTGGATCAACTGAGTATCTGCTGGATTGTCCAATTCCAATTGGCTAGCTTTGGCGTTTGCGGCAGCAGACGGTGTTTGAACAGATTGTTTCACCTTAGGATCTGTTAACGAGTTGATATAGTCAGATTGTTCTTGCCACGCCTGCTTGATTAAACGATAGTATTCATCTGTTTTCTCGCTTTCATTAGCAATCGTTTCAGTAGTAGTTGAAGAATCCTTTATTTCTTGCACATTTGAATCCTCTGCAGGATTATTTCCCGTCGATTCTACATTACTAATAGGTTGATTCTCTTTTTCCTTGGTAGTACTATTTTGTGCATTTTCTGTAGAAGTCTTGGTGATCTGCGTGGAAGTCTGATCCGTGCTGGAAGAGGTACGATCAACTCCTGAGTTGGAACACCCCGACAATAATAACAACCCTAAAATAATAAAATAACTTTTTTTCATAATAACACCTCAGTTGGATAAATATTTGTATTTAATTAAATATAATAAAAAATCACTATAAATAACCAACAAACAATATATCTTATCTAAAATTTAAACTATTACATATTTTTTGAAAGGCCCGCCTATTGTCATTAATAAAGCGTTACTGGATTAGCCAAAATACTCCCAGTTAAACAGTCCGTGACTAATGAACAAAAAAACACTCAAAACAAGTTGTTTGAGCGTTTTTTGGGTTATATAGTTGACTACGGCTAAATCGAAAATAACTCCGTTGCTTCTGAGGGATCGGTATCATAAATATCAAACTCATAACCGACACCTAGATCTTTTTCTTTTAGGACATTCTCCATCGTCAAGTGAGCTAGTTCTTTTAGATTGTTTTCTTTACTCAAGTGACCAAGGTAGATACGTTTGGTACGATCACCAATAACATCAGTCATGACTAAGGCGCCATCTTCATTGGATAAGTGTCCCCGATCACCTAAGATACGTTGCTTTAAATTCCAAGGATAAGGGCCCATCCGCAACATCTCTAAATCATGGTTACTTTCCATCAAATAGCCATCTGCATTTTTGATGATTCCACGCATATGATCACTGCAATAACCTGTATCAGTTAACATCACAAATGAACGGTTTTCTTTATGGAAACGATAAAATTGCGGAGCTGCAGCATCGTGAGAAACGCCAAAGCTTTCAATATCTAGATCCCCAAATGTTTGCACCTTCCCCATTTCAAACAAATGCTTTTGTTCAATAGGAACATTCCCAATTAATGGAGACATTGCTTCCCATGTTTTTTCATTGGCAAACACATCTAAATGATATTTCCTTGCAAGTACCCCTACCCCATGAATATGATCTCGATGTTCGTGAGTGACTAAAATCCCGTCTAATTGGTCAGGTGTCCGATCAATTTGTGCCAACAAAGAAGTAATTTTTTTCCCGCTGAGACCAGCATCTACCAAGAGCCTTTTTTTATCACTTTCGATATAAAGTGAATTTCCAGAGCTTCCACTGGCTAGGATACTGATTTTAAAAGCTGGTTTTTCTTCAGCCATTTGACTACTTCCCTTCTTACTTTGTAAACTTTTTTCATTATACTACTTTTTTAATGATCTTCCACCTTTGGAATCGTATTATTTGTTACAATCGTATTACTAAATGCATTGACCGACTCTACTTGGATCGATTTATCAGGCGTTTCTATCGCCACATACCAGACTGGAACATAAACATTCTTTTCTCGCACTTTCAAAATACAAGAGTAAGCAAGCTGCCTCCAAAGGATTTTTGAACCTCGAGAAATCTTATTATTTACATACAATGTTTTGATTGCATCTTCTTCTGTGTGTAATTCTGTTTTTTCCCGTAATTGTTCAATATCGGATAAATGTGTCTGCGTGTACTTCGTGACCATGTAACTTTTATCTTGTTTATTCAGTGAAAACACAATTTTAGCTGTATCATCATAAAAAGGTAGGCCATCATATTTTTGACTTGCTTGTACTTCCGGCGTTGCACTGTCTAGATCAGAAAAATTCTTCATATAAACATAATCGCTACCAAAGAGTACATTGTTTTTTTTGTTTAAAAAGCTATTCACTGAACTTCCCATTTTATCAGGATCAAAAATACTATTTTCTGATTCTGTCTCAGATAAAGTTTTTGTTAAAACATTGTCATTGAAAACAATCCCACTACTCAACAGTCCTTTTTTACTTGTCCCATGACGTTGACTGTCCAGTTCCTTACTAAGGTCCGTTTCCTCCGCACTTAAATAATACCCTTGTCTACTTTCTGAAGAGATTTTACCAGTATAAGAAATGTCATCACTAGAAAGTCGTTGTTGAATGGATTCGGTTTGTCCTGATCGGATCACATTATTTTCTTGGCTGATCGTTTCTTGATAACTTCTAAATAAAAAAACATTTAACCCTAAAAAAGCAACGAAAAAAATCCATTCAATTTTTTTGAAATCCATTTAATTCGCCTCCGTTTCAGGTAATCGTCCAAGCAAATCATTGACAGCGTACCATTGACCTTGGTATTTTACATACCACTCAGGTAATAAATCGACGACTCGATTCGTTTCCTTGATATTTTGCCACGTGTAGCCAACAATCAACGACTCGATTTTTTCTTTGTCTGCCCCTTTATCCAAAAGACTCTGGATGACTTTTTCTGTTTGTGGCAATTCAACTTCTTCATCAGATGGAATCGGTACTTGGATCGTATTCAAGCTGGTTTGGATCTTCACTTGTGAATCTACTTGACCCGCTCCAATTTCAATCTCAACTTTCCCTTTACTGTCTGAACCAAATACAGGAAATCCTTCTACAAATATTCGATAATCGATCTGATTGTTCTCTCGATCAAAATAACGCATATTTCCTAATGAATTGCCTAATTTACTAATATATGGAAAACTTTGTGAGAAAATATTCGCTGTGACGTTGTCTTGTCCGATTTCTCCCCTAAAATCAACGATTTGTGTTTCTGAATGAATCCTCATCGTCTCATTTCCATCATAAAAAAGCAGTTCATTGCTCTCATTATTTGTTTTGACCTCGTCTGGCTTTTGGAAAAAGGCATTTCTAAACAAAGTATATGGTTGTTGTGACAGGATATAACTATATTTTTTTAATTTGATTTTATCTTTCGTTTCATATTGCGTCTCAACAATCGAAGGCGTTTTTTCCATCTCCGTCCACGTACTATCGGTTGCCTTTAATTCTTTTTCCAACTCTTTCCAATCAACTGAAAGATTCGATTCGTAAATGGAATCCGTCTCAAAATCAAGGAATCGCACTTTGTTCTCATTTTTATCAAACTGGATACGCATAAAGTAAATAGAATCTGTCCGATTAGGAAGCGCTGAAAAATCCAAACTTAGATGAAAGGCTTCTTTATACTCACTAAGTAGCAGCGGCGCATTATAAGTAAGCTCAATGCCTTCTTGAATAGTTTTTAGCTTGTCAAATTTCTCTTTATCGCCATTGACGATTTCTGTTACTCTGCCAAATCGAGCGCCCTCGATAACTGTTTGGAGGCGAGAAACAAGATTTTCACTATTTGTTTCCTTTATTTGTCCTGAATGCAACCAAGTCACATGTAATGGAAGAAAAACTTCAGATGCTTTTCGGTAGTTTTGTGAATCGATCATCTGTGAATTGGATTCGTCAAAATTAACCGAGGTTTTACCTGCTGGACTTAGCCAAATGGCATATGAGAGGTAGATACTTAAAGCAATCATTAGGAGCAATCCTATTCGAATAACTTTTTCAGAAATTTTCATTCCCACCATTCCTCCTCATATGGTTCATATGGCAACGAGATATAGAAGGTTGATCCTTTTCCTTCTTTACTCTCTGCCCAGATTGCGCCACGGTGGGCTTTGACTACTTCTCTAGAGATAGCCAACCCTAACCCCGTTCCACCTTGGGCTCTCGCACGCGCTTTATCCACGCGGTAAAATCGTTCAAATACTCGATTCAAATCTTTTTTAGGAATCCCAAGTCCTTGGTCAGTAATACTTAAAATCACATTATTGTGTGTTTCCAACAAACGACATGTGATCATTCCACCGTCTGGAGAATATTTGATCGCATTATTCATAATATTATCAATCACTTGGATTACTTTATCGGTATCAATCTCTACCCAAAGATCTCTTTGAGTAAATTCCCGTTTAATCGTATAGTTCTTTTCTTGGTTACCCACCATCATATCAAAGCGGTCAAGAACAAAATTGACTAATTCATTAAAATTGACGTACTCTAACTGTAATTGTGTATTTCCTGTATCCATTCGCGAAAGATTCAACAGGTCATTGATCATGCGGATCATTCGATCTGTTTCATCTAACGTTACTTTTAGGAAATTAGGAGCAACTTCTTCATCTTTCCAAGCTCCCTCACTTAAAGCTTCAATATAACTACGCATACTTGTCAACGGTGTGCGAAGTTCATGAGACACATTCGAGACAAATTCACGACGTTCTCTTTCTGTTTTTTCTTGTTCTGTTACATCATGCAGCACAGCTACCAATCCACTAATGAAACCTGATTCTCTGCGGATCATGGAGAAATCTACTCGTAAAATCATTTGGTCGCTTTCCATTAATCCAGTTGAACGATCAAGTACCATTTCATTTGGGTCTTCTAGCAGTTTACGTAATGTATATTCTTCTTCAATATCTAACAAAGTCAAAATCGACTGACCGATTGCATCTTCATTTTTGACATCCAATAAAGAAACAGCCATATCGTTGATCGTAATGACTTTACCTCTTCGATCGGTCGCAATGACACCATCTGTCATATGTGACAGGACGCTATCTAACCGATTCCTTTCCGCTTCCATCGTGTCTTGAGCTTCTTCGATTCTTTCAGCCAGCTGGTTGAATGTATCCGCCAGTTGCCCTAATTCATCTTGTCCATGGACTTTAACTTTACGACTATAATCTCCCCGAGCAATCCTAATCGCTTGCTCTCGCATCTCGCCAATGGGCTGAGTGATCGACCGTGCGACTAAGACTGATACGACCATGGAGATCAGGGCTGCGATTAACGAAGCTGTGAAGAATATAATCGCAGTATTATTGATTTCAGAATATTTTTGCTCAATATTACTTTTGACGTAAAGAGCCCCGATAACGGCATCGCCGGTCGGGGACAGGATCGGTTGAATATTGATATTCACTCGCTTATCGTCACTATCTAATGCGACATACCTTTTTGTTGTGAAATCATTGATATCTACATAATCGTTTTTCTTACCGATTGAGCTTTGATCACTGACATCCGTTGTCCCACGTATAATCCCTTTTTCATCAATAACTCGAATCTCTAAAATGTCACTCGAGGCATTGTTTTCAATGAATCGTTTGATATTGGCATTGACTTCTTCAATGTCTGCGTTGTCTTTACGATTTAATTCGGGACTGATCGTGGTCGCTAAAGATTCAACTGTTTGATTCATATCTTTGATAAATGTATTGATTGTTGAACGCTCTAACCCTCGGATAAAGTAGGCACCAATAATCTCAATCGAAATCAGTAAGATCAAAATAAACGTGATCGCAATTTTGAAATTGACTGATCGAAAAAAGCGCACTTTTCCTTTCATCAATTACTCCTGTTCCTGGTTACGTAAATAGTAACCAACACCTCGCCGTGTCACTAAATAATTAGGATGACTTGGATTATCTTCAATTTTTTCGCGTAGACGTCTCACGGTTACATCTACAGTTCGCACATCACCAAAGTAATCATAACCCCACACGGTTTGCAGCAAATGCTCTCGTGTCATCACTTGTCCGATGTGTTTTGCTAAGTAAAAAAGCAATTCAAATTCACGATGCGTTAGTTCAATTGTTTCGCCTCGTTTCGTTACCATATAAGCATCCGGATGAATCGTCAGGTCACCAATCACGAGTTCAGAAGGGGCAATTTCTTCTACTTCTTTGGTAGCAGTTGCGCCACGACGAAGATTGGCTTTCACTCGAGCCACTAGTTCACGATTAGAAAAAGGCTTCGTCACGTAATCATCAGCACCTAATTCCAGTCCTAATACCTTATCGATTTCAGAATCTTTTGCAGTCACCATAATGATCGGCATGTCGTAGGTTTTCCGTACTTCACGCGCGACTTCTAAGCCATCCATTTTTGGTAACATCAAATCTAGCAAGATCAAATCAGGTTCCACCTCAGTGACTTTTTCTAAGGCTTCTTCCCCGTCATATGCAGTATAAACATCATAGCCTTCCTTGGCTAAATTGAATTTGACGATATCCGAAATCGGCTTTTCGTCATCGACAACTAAAATCTTTTTCATTAAAGAGCCACCTCTTTTTTATTATTGTCATACTCTCCCATTATAACGTATTTTCCAAGATGTTTCATCTTTGTAAAAAAAGCCTTACAGAAAACATACACTTCTCACTTGAATCCTCATTTTGTTTATCCTTTATTTGTTTTTGGTGACAAAAAATAAACGAATCAAAAAATAGCATTTTTTCGATTCGTTTTACTGATTGATAGGGCTATTTTATTTTTTATAGAAAACGACGGTATTCATCAGTTATCTACAACTTGTACCGCAATTAATTCTTTGACATCTTCAGGATTGCCAGTCGGGATCGAAACAATCGTTGCTTGATCAAGGATTTCTTGTTCCTGCTTTTTCACTGCTGCTTGATCTCTTGGATCACCTTGAAAATGACTCGGAACAGGATAACAAGTGATCGTACCGTTATGATTGCTTGAATAAACAACTAAACTTTGATAACCATATTCTCCTGAAAGAGTGACCGTTTCAGTTGGAAAAGTCAAACTCGTGCTATCATAAGGATTGACTGCTGCTCCAGCAGCTGAATGTGACACATGAAGTTTAAAATTCCCACTGGCTAAATCGGTTTTGTAGTGTGTACCCATAACCGCTAACCAGACACGGGCATATTCAATTTGGTCGTTTGTATAGCCACTTAGCGGATCGGGAGTGACCATTGTTTCGGTGGTGCTGCTGATTGTCGTTGATGCGCTCGTTGTTTCATTTTGCGTAGTATTCGTATTTTTCGCGACAGACTGGGAGTTAGTCGTAGTAGATTGGGTTTGTGATGATGCTTGTTTGGCTGAACTTGAAGAGTTAGTCATTGTTTGAGTTTCACTGGATGAAGCAGCCTTTGATTCTTCTGCTTTATTTCCTTTTGTGCCACAACCAACAAGAAGAAAAGCTGAAATAACCATTACAAATCCTACTTTTTTCATTTATACCACCTCTTTTTATTAATAGTTCGTATTATAACATTTTACGCTGCCAAATACATCGCTACTTAAGCTATATAATATTTATCTTTTTTTGTTTAAGTTGTAAAATGTTGATTTTTATCTTTCCTATCGCTCAGAGTCATTCTTAGCTAAACGATCAAAAAGAGACTAAGGCAAAACTTGCCTCAGTCTCTTCTAGTATCTAGAAAAAACAAATAAATGGTGAAACCAACATCTTCGAAAAATAAGCCGAAATTAACCAATAATTTGGGAAGTGCCAAGTAGATAACAATTAACAGCAACACTAGTATTTATACTTCTTTTCAATTTTCGAAAATCCCTTCTTATTTCTCGATGCTAAACACTTTTATTTCAACCTCTTCTTTGCTATTTTAAGCTGTTTGACTTTGTTGAATAGCTATTTTTCTGATTACTTTTCTAATACTTGAACCCCGACGCCTAACAAACCAGGACCTGTATGAACAACAAGTGCAGGGGATATTTGACCAAAATAGATTTGTTGCGCTTGTGGAAATTCTTCTTTCAATCTCGCCATCATCTCAGTTGCTTCTTCTTTAGCGTCTCCATGCGCAACGGCTAAGTTAAAGACTTTAGCTGTTCCAACTCGTTCTTTCACATAGGAAACAGTTCGATCTAGACTTTTTTTACGTCCTCTTGCTTTGCCCACTGTATAATAAATGCCTTCATCATTACAAGAAATGATTGGATTTAATTTTAAAGCCGTTCCTAATATAGAAGCAACTAACCCAATCCTTCCCCCTTTTTGTAAATATTCAAGGGTTGCCACGTTAAAGAATACTTTGGTCTGTTTGACTAATTCATTGAGTCTTTCAATCAATAATGACCATTCCATTCCTTCTTCTAACCATTTAGCTGCTTGAATTGCTGAAAAGCCTGCTCCGATCCCAATGTTCTTAGTATCTAGTACATACGCTTCCAATTCTTCTTGTTGTTGGGCAATCAACCGAACGATGTTATACGTACCACTTAATCCACTTGAGATTGTTACTGCTAAGATTTTTTCATAGCCGTCCTGTTTGATCTGTTCAAAAATTTTGGTAATTGTTTCGCCATCAGGTAAAGATGTTCCTGGAATCTCTTGAGGTAATCTTTGATAGATTTCCTCCGGAGTAATATCAACTTTATCAGTATATACTCGATCTTTATAAATAATCTTTAATGGAATCACATACATTTGATATTTTTCAATTAGCTCTTGTGGAACGTCTGTCCCAGAGTCTACTAAAATCGCCACTTTATTTTTCATTTTTTTTCTCCTCAATTAAATACTCAGTTTCTAGACTAATCGTTTTTTCTGCCAACAATTTCATCGCAAATGACAAGGTCGCCGATCGAACTGCGATATATTCTACGGGTATCTCTTGCTCCAATATCTGTGGATAGACTTCTCCTTGAGCCAATTGGCTAACCATTTTGATGGCTTTTTCTTGTTCGTGACAAAATAGATTGTAGGCTTCACGGATACCAACCGTTTTCCCTTGAAATAGGATTCCTTCTTTAATTTCCGGAATCGTTAGAACTTGCTTCAATGATGTAATTGCAATTAAAAATGCAACATGCTCTTTGTTGTATCGTTTTTTGATGGGCGCTGGAACTAGCCCTAATTTCACATAATTATTTACCATTGAAGAGGTCAACAATGGATGTTTCTCACCTCGGATAACAGGAGAAAGATAGCGATCAACTAACGTTCTGACCTGATCCATATAAAGTTCTAAATCAGGAAGTTCATCCCACTGAGGTAAATGATAATTTTCCAGTTCTTTTCCCCATTCAATTAATTGTTGTCGCATTTTTTCCATTACTTGTTCTCCTTTGTTGTTTTCACAAACACCTTATTAGAGTTATTAAAAACATCCAATCTAGTTTTTTTAACTAGGTAATTCAATTATATTAAATTTCTCGAGAAAATAAAACAATTTTACTTGCGAATACCTAAAATAAAACAATCTTTCCCTCCTTAAACAGATACCTTGGTTCTTTGTTTGCTATTTTTCTTACTTTTCTGATTCCTTAAGCCCTACGGATAGTAACTTGCTTACTTCTAAGCTTATTTGAAACCTTCAGTCCATTCGGCATGGTACACTGAATAAGAGTGAATGGAGGGAAATAAAGATGATTCCAACAGATAAATTTTTTCAAGGAGAAAACAAAACCCACCCTTTTTTTGAAGGATGGTATTTTAAACATCAAATCGGAAATAACGTTTATGCTTTCATTCCTGGCTATTCGATTGCGGAAAATGGCGAAAAGTCTCCCTTTATACAAGTAATCAGTCATGAACATTCCGAGATTTTTTATTTTGATAGTGCGCAACTCTTTATCGAAAAAGAACATTTATTCATAAAAATTGGTGAAAATATCTTTAGTGAAAAGGGTATTTCTCTTTCGTTAACCAATGACAATCTGTCGATTCATGGAACGATTGATTATGGCGATTTTACACCTATCCATCGGACCTACTATGCCCCTAGTATCATGGGCCCTTTTTCTTATTTCGCTTTTATGGAATGTTATCATGGGATATTAAGCATGAAACATTCACTACAGGGAGAATTAGTCTGGAATGATCAACCCATTGATTTTGATCAGGGGATTGGTTATGTAGAAAAAGATTGGGGCTCTTCTTTTCCTGCAACTTATGTATGGGCCCAGTGTAATCAATTTGAGACGTCCGATGCTCGTTTTTTCTTTTCTGCAGCAGAAATTCCATTTCTTGGTGGACGTTTTTTGGGAATCATCGCAGTGTTGCAGATCCAGAGCGAAGAATATCGCTTTGCTACTTACTACGGAGCTAAAATTTTATCGATCGTCCAAGAAAAAGACTATTTAGTTATCACGATCAAACAACAACAGCTTAAATTAACACTGGCAGTCCTGCAAAAAGACGGACATCCATTAATGGCGCCTCACAAAGGATTGATGAATCGAGTGATTCGTGAAAAAGCCAGTACAGAAATCTATGTAACGTTACAAAAAAATAATGAAACGCTTTTGGAACAAAAAGGGATCGCAGCAGGATTTGAGGAAGTGGATCATTTCCATGGTTTTACCTACTAAAATAGGAGACCCGCCATTAAAAATGGCGGGAAGGAGTAAAAATGAAAAAGTGTTAGGGTTCGTTCTTTTGCAAGAACTTTTGTTGGTTGGTATGGTTATATCATACTGAGCATTTGTGAATAAACTATGAATGAATTTCTATAAAGACGTAAAGTTTTTTATGATTTTTTTTAAGCTAGTCTTGCATTTTAAAATCCACAGTGCTACTATTATTAAGTAATATTCAGTAAATATTTCATAAATTTATTGGGCCGTTAGCTCAGTTGGTAGAGCAGCTGACTCTTAATCAGCGGGTCGCGGGTTCGAGCCCCTCACGGCCCATTGGGTGCCAAACCCACGTCATCAGTACATTCTTGGCTACTTCGGTAGTTTCGAAAAGAGTGTACGTGATGACATTTTTTGTTTTTCGGATATATTTTTTTGATTGATCACTTAGTATTGTCCGAGGGAAAATTGCGAATGAATGAACTCCGCCAAACCGTCAATTAATTAAACCACATTGCTTCCACTAACAGATCTCTCATCGCAACCAAATGATAGCGTTTACTTTATTAATAGAGCATTTATCGTTACAATCTAATTAAAGTTTCAATGAAACAAAGTAAGTCTAGCCCTTTTGACGTATTACCAGAGAAGTTCGTACACCTTGGGATCCTATTTAGTTGATGAGACAGGCTTTTGCCAACCATTAACTAACTATTGGATCGTTTTATCAACTAGTGATTGGAGGAAAAAATTATGTGTGGACGTTATTTTTTTGATTTAGCATCCGATGAGCTGAAAAAATATTATGAACAAGTAAAGCCACAGGCAGAAAGTCGGCAAATCCACATCGGAAAAAATGAAATTTTTCCATCGAACCATGTAGTAACGTTAGGTCTTAATCAAGAATCCGCTGTTGTGCCAGGTATCACTCGTTGGGGCTTTACCGGTTTTAAAAAAGGACAGCTAATGATCAACGCTCGAGCAGAAACTGTCGAAGAAAAAAAGACATTCTCTCACCCTTTCAAAGAGACTCGTTGTGTTTTTCCAATGTCGGGTTTTTATGAATGGGATTCTGATAAACACAAAGTAATGTTCACTGACAGTCAAACGTCCGTCCTTTATGTCGGTGGTTTTTATCGGATCCATAAAAATGAAGCTGGATTTGAAACCGAATCAATCATTTTGACCACTCAACCAAGTCAATCAGTGCTTCCCGTTCATGATCGCATGCCCTTAATCCTAGCAAAAGAACAGATTAAAGACTGGCTTAATGATTTAGATTTTGCAAGGAGTCAGCTGACAGCGAAGATGCCTGAGTTAAGTCGACGAAATGTAGACGAAAACCATATATAACCAAAAACAAACATGTACTGAAAAATACAATGAGCAAAATGCTTCTCAGATACTTCGGTTTGTTTTGAAGTGTTGAAGCATCATAACATTATTCAAATATTTACAAAAAATTGAACGAACACCTCAATACTAGCTGTCTTGCACAAAAACTTCTAATATATTGGTACAAAAAATGAAGCGTTCCAAAAATAGTAAAGACTATTTTCAGAACGCTTCATTTGATTTACTAGAGTTTGATCGAACTTTTCGTGATCAGTTACCTAAACATTATTCTTTCCAGCTATCGACTGTTTTTTGATTTTCTTTGATCCAGTCTTGTGCTGCTTGTTGTGGATCTTTTCCGTTATTGATTTCTAACATGACTTTTTCCATATCTTTTTCTGACCAGTGGAAATTATCTAAGACCTTATATGCTTCTGGTTGGTCTTCTTTTAATCCTTTGCGGACGATCGTATGGATTTCTTCAGCACTTCCCATAGCTTTTTTAGGATCTTCAAGATACTTCAAGTCATATTTAGCAAACATCCAATGTGGGGTCCAACCTGTAATAACGATTGGTTCTTTCTTTTTGATGGCTTGACCTAATGCCACTGTCATCGCACCTGAAGAAGAAGTTTCTACGGTCCAATCTTTTAAATTGTCATACTGCTTGATTGTATTTTCAGCAGCGTTTACGACTCCTGCACCAGGTTCAATACCTGTAATTTTCTTACCTGCTTGATTGGTTAATTCTTCAATCGAGTTGACATCCATATAGCTTGGAACAGCTAAGCCAACTTTAGCACCAGTTAAATTAGCACCTAGATCATTTATTTGGTCTTTGTACTGTGCATATTGAGAACCATGGGTTTTTGGTAACCACGCAGATACCATCCCATCTGATTCTCCCTTAGAAACAGATTCCCACATGATGGAATTATCTAATGGTGTGATCGACACATCATAGCCCATTCCTTTAAGTACTTCAGCAACTACATTCGTTGAAGCTACTTCAGTATCCCATTCTACATATGAAAGATTGATTTTTTTCGTTTCTTTGTTATTAGCTAAACTACCTAAGCCAATGGCACCTAAAATCACAACCACTACAGCTCCAATAATGATTCCTTGGCGTTTTTTACTTTTTTGTTTGTTCGCACCTGTCGCTTTTTTATTATTTGGTTGATTCAAATGTTGCGTAAAACGGTCAATGATGATCGCCAAGATAACTAAAGCTACCCCGTTAACAAATCCATTTCCGACTTGCGCACGTTGTAATGCTGACAAGACGCCACGACCTAATCCTGGCGCTCCGATCATTGAAGCAATCACGACCATTGAAAGTGACAACATGGTGGTTTGGTTGATCCCCGCCATGATCGTATTTTTAGCCAATGGTAATTCTAACTTGAACAGTTTTTGCCAACTGGTACTACCAAATGAATCAGATGCTTCCACCAATTCTTTTGGTACTTGGCGAATACCTAGATTTGTGAAACGAACAGTTGGTGGTAACGCAAAAATAACCGAAGCGAATACCCCTGGAACCATCCCGATCCCAAAGAATGCAACTGCTGGGATCAAGTAAACAAATCCTGGCATAGTTTGCATAAAGTCAAGGATCGGTTTGATGATACTTTGCGCTTTGCTGCTTTTTGCCATTAAGATTCCTAACGGTACACCAATAATGATGGAGATCATACTAGACAATAAGACAAGTGTCACAGTATTCATCAAATCAGACCATAACCCTTGATTGTAAATAAACCATAGACCGATCAACGTAAACAAGGTCAGTCCTGGATGTTTCTTAGAGATAAAGAATGCAACGACTGTTAATAAAAGGATGAACACTGGTGCTGGAATAACTAATAATAAATTAGTGATCCCAGACATCACTGCTTGCCCGATCGTTTGTAGAAAAGCAAATAGTCCTGCAAACGTAGTCGTAAACCATTCTGTCAATTTCTCAACCCAATCTGCTACGGGTAATTGATAGTTTAATAAATTATTCATGTTCATTCACCTCACCTGATTCTGCTAATGCTTCAATCACACTTCCTCGAATGACAACCCCTTTAAGTTTACCGTTGTCAACGACTGCTAGTGGCGTAGGTGAATCATAAATAATATTGAAGATATCACTGACAATCATGTCTTTCCCAATGACAGTGACATTTTCATCTAAGAAGTCAATCAACGGCCGTTTTTGGCGTCTGGCTTCTAGCGCTTGATCAGCTGTAATGATTCCTTTTAAGTTTCGTTTTCTATCGACTGCCATCAACATACTTACTTCTTCGTTGCGCATTCGAGTCAATGCCACATTTGGACCATCTGATTCAATATTGGTGGTCAACGCTGGAACCATGATATTTTGAGCTGTTAAGACTTTGGAGCGATCCACTTCCTCCACAAATTCTCGAACATAATCGTTAGCAGGATTCGTTAAGATTTCTTCCCCTGTGCCGATTTGCATGATTTCACCATCTTTCATCAATGCAATACGGTCACCGATTCGCAACGCTTCGTTTAGATCATGGGTGATGAAAATGATTGTTTTTTGGACATTTGATTGTAATTCGAGTAGTTCATCTTGCATTTCACGGCGAATCAACGGATCAAGAGCAGAAAAAGCTTCATCCATCAATAAAATCTCTGGATCGTTGGCTAATGCTCGAGCTAGCCCTACACGTTGTTGCATCCCACCAGATAATTGATTTGGATATTGATCTTTAAATGAAAGCAAACTTGAGTTTTCAAGTGCTTGTTCTGCTTTTTGTTGGCGTTCTTCTTTCGGAACTCCTCGAACTTCTAAACCATATTCCGTATTTTCTAAGATCGTACGATGTGGAAATAACCCAAAGTTTTGGAAAACCATATTGATCTTGTGACGACGAACTTCACGAAGTTCTTCTTTACTCAATTTTGAGATGTCTTCTCCATCGATATAGATGTTTCCTGCTGTTGGTTCGATCAAACGATTCAATAATCGAATCAAGGTTGATTTCCCACTACCGGAAAGACCCATGATAACGAATATTTCGCCTTCTTGAACATCAAAGCTAGCATCGTACACACCGACCGTTGCGCCGGTTTTTTTCAATATATCTGTCTTCGGTTGATGATTCTTCATCATTTCTAAAGCTACTTGTGTCTTTTTACCAAATATTTTTGTTAAATTTTTTACTTCTACCTTTACCAAACAAATTTCTCCTTTTTTATGTTTATGTAAATTCATTTTACTTTCTGAAAAAAAGTGACCACACTATACTAACATCGTGTAGTCACTTTGTCAAAAAGGAGACTTTTTTGTTTGCTTCCAAAATAAAAAAACTTGAATAAAGCCCTAGCGGTTAGGCTTATTCAAGATTAAAATTTGATGATAAAAAATAATTAAAGGACTAGTTTTCTGGATAGAAGAAATTAGTCATTCTTTGTAAGGTAAATTCGTTTCCAATGAAATGTACAGTGTCACCCGCTGTGAATTTGGCATACGGTCCAGGTGAAACGAGCAACTCTTCTTTATGGGAAATCGCAATCACTGTCGCTCCTGTTGCTTGCCAAATATTCAACTCGCTGATGGAGCGGTCAAGATGGGTCGCTTCTTTCGTCAACGTTAATTCAAATGGCAATAAAGGATTCATCTTATGTATCCGTTTCGTTTGACTGACTAATTGATCTAATAATTGTGAAAAATGATCCAATTCTTCTTGTTGCTTTTCTACACTTGCCATAATTTCGGCTTTTGTTTCTTGGATCGATTGAACATCTTGGTATTGCAATAAAAAATCTTTGGCTTTCTCTTTTGAGGCAACGAATGCCCCACTGCCATGGCGAACCTCCATGATCCCTAGATCAACTAGCACATTGATTGCTTTTCTTGTAGTTTCAGGAGAAGCATTATATGTACTTGCTAAAGTGGATCTCGCATGGATCTTCTCACCCACCTGATAACGGTTTTCCACGATTCGTTCAGCCAGATCAACTGCGATTTGTTGGTATCTTGGACGAACAATTTTTTTCTTTCCTGCCATTTATTCTCCTCTTCCTTCTCTTTTTCAGTTACATCTTACTATGGGAAATCAAAATAAGCAAAAAATCTTAAAAAGGTTTTAAGTCTTTTCCTTGAAGAAAAATCAAAAGAAGCAGGATCAACCACAAAAAAAACAACGAACGATGAACTGTTTTTCGATCATCACTCGTTGTTTTTATCATCTCACATCCGTTAGACTTTCTTTACTGGGCAAGCACTTTTACAGTCATCACACGTTTTTCCTGATTTGATACGTGAAAATACAATATAACCAGCACTGCCAAAGATCAATACACTTAATAAAAAAGTCGCCATTTAATTTCCACCTTCTAATGATAACGTCAAAATTTCTTGTTTCTTCTGCTGTTTTTTCAATAAAGCGTAACCTAATCCAATCAGTACCATACCTGCTAAATAAGTCGAAAATACGATAGAGCCGCCTTCTAATAAATGAGCGAACTGATAAATCATGAAGCTTACCAAGTAAGCAAACCCACATTGATAGCCAACTGCGATCAGTGTCCATTTCCTTGAATTCATTTCACGATGGATCGCACCGATTGCTGCAAAACAGGGAGCACAAAGCAGATTGAAGGACAATAAGGAATAAGCAGCAGCGGAAGTATACGTACCTTGTAATGCTTGCCAAATCTCTCGACCATTTTCCGCTACTTCTTTGTGCCCAAACAAAATACCAAAAGTCCCAATGACATTTTCTTTGGCCACTAATCCAGTGATCGTAGCTACTGTTCCTTGCCAATTCCCCCATCCTAGTGGTTGGAAAAGAGGAGCCACAATCCGTCCAACACTTGCTAGAATACTTTGATCTTCCGTAACAGGTTGACCAAAAAAGTTATACGAAGAAGTAAACCAAATCAAAATACTTGAAACAAAGATGATCGTTCCTGCTTTTTTGACGAATGATTTACTGCGGTCATAGGTTTGGCGTAAAATCGTTGTTCCTTGTGGAAAATGATACGCTGGTAGTTCCATAATAAATGGTGCGGTATCGCCAGCAAATAACTTCGTCTTCTTCAACATGATCCCTGATAAAACGATGGAAGACATACCTAGAAAATAAGCAGAGGGGGCTACCCAAGAAGTATGGGGGAAAAACGCTCCTGCAATCAAAGCAATGATTGGTAATTTAGCAGAACATGGCATAAACGTTGTGACCATGATCGTCAAGCGACGATCTTGCTCATTTTCAATGGTTCGGCTAGCCATCACTCCTGGAACACCACAACCTGTAGCAATCAACATAGGAATAAACGACTTCCCTGACAAACCAAATTTCCGAAATAAACGATCCATCACAAAAGCGATCCGTGACATGTAGCCACAATCTTCCAAGAAACTTAAACACAAGAACAAGACGATCAGCTGAGGTAGAAAGCCCAACACTGCGCCTACCCCTGCTATGATTCCATTGAGGATCAATTGTTGCATCCACTGTGCCACTTGCCAGTTGACCAGTACCTGTTCGACGTGTTGTGGCAACCAGCTGCCAAATAACGTGTCATTGATCCAATCGGTTCCCATTGTTCCGATTGTTTGAATCGCTAAATAATAGATCAGCCACATGACAAAAGCAAAAATTGGTAAAGCGAACCAGCGATTAGTAACGATTCGATCGATTTTATCACTGATGGACAAGCGAAATGAATCCGTAGACACGACACAAAGTGCAGTAAGTTGCGTTAGCCATTCATATCGTTCATTAATAACTATTGTTTCGCTATCTTCATCAAATAGTCTCTCTGTCAGACGAATCAGCTGCTCAATTTCTTTTTCTTGTTTTGTCGTTATTGTTTGTTTTTCCCATAACTGTGGATCACGCTCAAAATATTTGATGGCAGACCAGCGTTGAAAAGGCTGATCTTTTCCTAATATCTCTTCGATTTCATGGATTGCAGCCTCTAGTCGATCGTCATAATTAGTTAGTAAGGATACCTTCTGTTCTTTTGGCTGCTTGGAGGCATCAATGATTTTCTTCGTGAGTTTATCCAACCCTTCTTTTTTCAATACACTGATAGGAACCACAGGTATGCCTAAACCATAACTTAATTTTTCGACATTGATTTTTTTGCCATTTTTTTTAATGATATCCATCATATTCAGTCCGATAATGATGGGGATGCCTAGATCTAATAATTGTGCAGTCAGATAAAGATTTCTTTCTAAATTTGTGGCATCGACAATATTGATGATCAGATCAGGACATTCGTTGGTCAGATAATCTCTCGCAATTACTTCTTCAGGTGTATAAGGTGACAGGGAATAGATTCCAGGTAAATCTTGAATCTTGATTATCGGATTTTTCTTCATTTTTCCTTCTTTTTTTTCCACCGTTACCCCTGGCCAATTCCCTACGTATTGTTTAGCACCAGTTAAGGCATTGAATAAACTACTCTTTCCACTATTAGGGTTACCAACTAAAGCTACCTTCATTTTTTACACCTCTTTTTGCACAAGGATCAACATTGCTTCTTCTTTACGAAGCGTTAACTCATACCCTCGCAAGGTAATTTCTAACGGATCTCCTAGTGGTGCTAATTTTCTTACGGTCAAAGGAACATTTTTCGTTACACCCATATCCATCAAACGCCGTTTAACAGCGCCTTTTCCATGTATCCCTACAACGATTCCTCGTTCTCCAACAGTCAGTTGATCTAATGAAGTCCAGTTATCCTTAGAAAGTTCGTTCTTTTTCACTAAAATTTGTTTAAACAACTCTCGATCGATCGCGATCCGATTATTTTTTAGCAGGACGATTCCATTACTTCCTGATCGATTGATAACAACGAGTTTACTTCCAACGATTATACCGAGATTTTGCAAATGTTTTTTGACTGCTTCACTCGTTTGCAATTTTTCAATTTGGTAAACAAGATTTAGCTTCGCTTCTTCTAAAGGGACAGTGGCATCTAAAGATAAAGTAGCATTCAAATTCATAAATCGATTTTCATCTCCTTCTTGTGAAAAACATCATGATAGTTCTTTCTATTTATTTTCCCTATTATTTACTTCATTTATCAACATACATTGAGAATCATTCTCAATAAGAATACTCTCGTTACTTGATAAAGTCAACGAACGTTGTGATTTTATGAGCGAACTTTCATTTAACCACTTAATAAGGAGATAAAAAAATCTTTTCGGGGATTTTTCCACAACCTTCACTGTACTAAAACAAGTATTTTTTCCCCTGTTACTTGTTTTCAGCTGTTTTTCAAAAACCACAAAACATAGTATTCCACAGTTTCCACAACACAAGATGTAGTGTTTGTTGTTTGACTTTTTTACTAATAGTTTTATACTATTCATTATAGATAAACAAGAGCTGTGGAGGAGGCAATACACATGAATGTCAAAATATTTTCTAAAAATAATTGTATGCAATGCAAGATGGTCAAACGCTTTTTAACTGACAACCAAATCGATTTTGAAGAAGTTAATATCGACGAACAACCAGATGCAATTGAATGGTTAAAAGCTCAAGGATTCCAAAGTGTTCCTGTCATTACGTCAGATGCACAAACGGTGATCGGGTTTCGACCAGATCAACTTCGCAAACTTGCTAGTTAGTCACCAGTCAATCGAAATGGAAAAGAACGTAGAATTGGATTTGATGGAATTGAGGCACTTGTTTTTGCCGTAAACTCCCCAAATCCTTTTTTACAGCACGAAACAATATTCACTATCAAAATATGGAATGAAGGTTGGGCGTACTTATGAGTCTTAAGCAGTTAAAAGATGTTAGTTACTTTAAATTAAACAATGAAATCAATCGACCAGTAAATGGTCAGATCCCGCTAAATAAAGATAAAGAAGCGCTAACCGCTTTTTTTGAAGAAAATGTCAAACCAAACACGATGACGTTTGCAACAGCAATGGATAAAATCAATTATTTGATTGAAAACGACTATTTAGAGTCAGAATTTATCCAACTGTACTCTGCTGAATTTATTGAATCACTTTATCAATTTTTAGCAGAACAACACTTTACCTTTAAATCATTTATGGCTGCCTACAAATTTTATTCACAATATGCGTTAAAAACGAATGACGGGACTGCTTATCTTGAATCTTATGAAGATCGAGTAGCTTTCAACGCACTTTATTTTGCTAATGGTGATGAACAATTGGCGCTGTCTTTAGCAGATGAAATGATCCACCAACGTTACCAACCTGCTACCCCCTCTTTCTTGAACGCCGGTCGGAAACGTCGTGGGGAACTCGTTTCTTGTTTCTTGACACAAGTAACTGATGATATGAACTCTATCGGTCGTTCGATCAACTCTGCTTTACAACTATCACGTATCGGTGGTGGTGTTGGGATCACTCTTTCAAACCTACGTGAAGCGGGTGCACCGATCAAAGGTTATGAAGGAGCAGCAAGTGGTGTTGTCCCTGTTATGAAATTATTTGAAGATAGTTTTAGCTATTCAAACCAATTAGGTCAACGTCAAGGTGCTGGTGTCGTTTATTTGAACGTCTTCCACCCAGATATCATTGCTTTTCTTTCTGCCAAGAAAGAAAATGCAGATGAAAAGATCCGAGTAAAGACACTTTCACTTGGTGTAATCGTTCCTGATAAATTTTACGAGTTAGCTCGTAAAAATGAAGAAATGTATCTTTTCAGTCCTTATAGTGTGGAAAAAGAATATGGCGTGCCATTTTCTTATGTCGACATCACTGCTGAGTATGATCATTTAGTAGCGAATCCTAATATTCGGAAACAAAAAATCAAAGCACGTGAACTTGAAAATGAAATTTCGAAATTACAACAAGAATCCGGTTATCCTTATATCATCAATATTGATACAGCGAATCGTGAAAATCCAGTTGACGGAAAGATCATCATGAGTAACTTGTGTTCGGAAATCCTACAAGTTCAAACACCTTCTGTTATCAATGGAAAACAAGAATATGAAGTATTAGGAACGGACATCTCATGTAATCTCGGTTCGACTAACATCGTTAACTTGATGGACAGCCCTGATTTTGGTCAGTCTGTGCGTACGATGACACGGGCATTGACTTACATCACAGATGCTTCCGATATCGATGTTGTCCCTCCAATCCAAAATGGAAACAAATTGAATCATACGATCGGACTAGGAGCAATGGGCTTGCACACTTTCTTTGCGAAGGAACAAATGGCGTATGGCTCTGAAGAATCCTTAGATTTCACAAATATTTACTTTATGCTTTTAAATTACTGGACATTAGTTGAAAGTAATACGATTGCTCGTGAAAGAAAACAAGTCTTCCATAACTTTGAAAAATCTGCTTATGCAGATGGAAGCTATTTTGATAAATATGTTACTGGAGAATTCCAACCAAAATCTGATAAAGTAAAAGCTTTATTTGAAGGAATCTTTATTCCAACTGCTGAAGATTGGGAAAACTTAAAACAAGCGATCATGACCGATGGTTTATACCATCAAAATCGTCTAGCTGTAGCACCGAATGGTTCGATTTCTTATATCAATGACACTAGTGCAAGTATTCATCCGATTACACGCATGATCGAAGAGCGTCAAGAAAAGAAAATCGGGAAAATCTATTACCCAGCGCCTTATCTGTCAAATGAAACAATTCCTTACTATACTTCAGCTTATGACATGGACATGCGAAAAGTCATTGACATTTACGCAACTGCTCAACAACATGTAGATCAAGGAATGAGTTTAACCCTATTTATGCGTTCTGAAATCCCAGAAGGTCTATATGAATGGAAAACAACGACTAAACAAACAACACGTGATTTGAATATCTTACGTCACTACGCTTTCCATAAAGGAATCAAATCAATTTATTACGTTCGGACATTTACTGATGATGCAGAAGAAATCGGCAGCAATCAATGTGAAAGTTGTGTCATCTAAAACAAGTAAGCAAAAAATGAACAGACAGGTAATTTAAATAAAGGAGCATTTCTCATGTCAGAAACTTACTATGAAGCAATAAACTGGAATGAAATTGAAGATATCATTGATAAATCTACGTGGGAGAAACTAACTGAACAATTTTGGTTAGATACCCGTATTCCTTTGTCTAATGATTTAGATGACTGGCGGACACTGTCACAGTTAGAAAAAGATACGGTTGGCCATGTCTTCGGTGGACTGACTTTACTCGATACTGTCCAATCAGAAAGCGGAATGGATCAGCTGCGTAAGGATGTCCGTACGCCGCATGAAGAGGCTGTATTGAACAATATCCAATTTATGGAATCGGTCCATGCAAAAAGTTATTCTTCCATTTTTAGTACATTGAATACAAAAAAAGAAATCGAAGAAATCTTTGAATGGACGAATACAAATCCTTATTTACAAAAAAAAGCGGAACGTATCAATGAAATCTACAAAAATGGCACAGCTTTAGAAAAGAAAATCGCTAGTGTGTTCTTAGAAACATTCTTATTTTATTCCGGCTTTTATACTCCTCTTTATTATTTAGGAAATAATAAGTTAGCGAATGTAGCAGAAATCATCAAATTGATTATTCGAGATGAATCTGTTCATGGGACTTACATTGGCTACAAATTCCAATTAGGTTACAATGAACTATCAGAAGAAGCACAAGAACAGCTAAAAGACTGGATGTATAATTTATTATATGAATTGTACGAAAATGAAGAACGTTATACCGAGGAACTGTATGATCCAATCGGTTGGACGGAAGAAGTAAAAACATTCTTGCGCTACAATGCCAATAAAGCATTGATGAACCTGGGAATGGATCCACTTTTTCCAGATACAGCGAATGATGTCAATCCAATCGTGATGAACGGTATCTCTACCGGTACCAGCAACCATGATTTCTTCTCACAAGTGGGAAATGGCTACCTCTTAGGGCATGTGGAAGCAATGCAAGATGACGATTATTTGATTGGTTTAGATGACTAAATAGGAAAAGAACGTTTAAGCGTTGGGTTGTCCCCACCTTAAACGTTCTTTTTTATGTGCTTTTTCTCAGTCAATCATTTGATATGTTCATGAAACTAAATATGGAAAATTCTCTCTGCATACTGGTCTTCGATTTTTAGATTTCGTTCGTGTCCCCCATCGATATTCGCACTTAAATAAACTGGCGGTTCAAAACCTTGAGCAACCATTCGCTCAATGGCTTCTAACATCGTTTGTTGGAGTAACAATGTAGCCGCATATGTCGAAGTCCCGCATACTTTGGTCTCTAATCCATCAACAGGTAATACCGCATCACCATAAACAGAGTGGTTATCTAAAACAACATCCGCAAATTCATACAATAACTTTCCACTTTCATGTCGTGAAGTGGATGCTTTAGAGGCAGCCAATGCCGTGACCACGATCAATTTATTTCCACGCTTTTTGATTTCCTCAGCCATTTCAATTGCCATGGGGTTTCTCCCAGAATTAGAAATCAGGAAAAAGACATCATTGGGATGGATGGATACTTTGTGCATGAGCGTTCGTCCGACACCAGCATGTTGTTCGTACATGCCCCCCGCAGGATCTAAAATCAGTTTTGACGGTATCAATCCACCTGCACGCCCACTGATTTCTAGCGCTGCTGCATGGGAATGTCCGCTACCAAAAGCCTGCGTAATCCCACCGTTCATAATTCCATCGGCTACGATTTGGGCTGCTTTCGTTATATTTTCTGTTTCATACTTCTCTAATGTTTCAGTTAATTTTTTACATTCTTCAAAAAATGCGAGTGTCATAAGGCTCTCTCCTTTTTATGATTATTCCTCATTTAGTTAGAAAATCACATGATTCCGAATACTCTTAATAAAATCGATAACACCATGATCGCTAAAATCGCTCTTGTTGAATTAAAGTATTTTTTGCCTAACAACCAATAAATGACACCCACTAAAAGGGCTGGAATCATCATCGGCATGATCTGATCTAGTGTTTCTTGAAGGTTAAGTTCGACATCTCCCGTTTTAAAGGTCCAAGTAATTTGGGCATTGATCACCGATGGAATCATGGCACCAATCACCGTGACCCCTAATAAAGTGGCAGCATTGGTCAACGCATTCAAATGTCCGGACATACTAGTCACTAATTTCACGCCTTGAGTATAACCTATTCTTACAGAGAAAAATCGAAAGACTAAAATCGCCAGATTTACTAATACCCAAACAGCAACTCCGATCGCGTTTCCTTGTAGAGCTAAATAGGAAGCCACTGAACCAAAAACAGTTGGGAACAATACTCCAAAAATCGTATCCCCGACACCAGCAAATGAACCCATTAATCCAGTTTTCAAACTAGACACCGTATCTTTTGATTGTTTGCCTTCAGCTTCTTCAGTAGCGATATCGATTCCCAAAATAAAACCGCCCATATGTGGTGTTGTATTAAAAAATTGACTTTGCATGTTCATCATGGCAATCTTGGTTTCTTCATCGTCGCCGTAGAGTTTTTCGATGATCGGTAACATGGAGTACAAATAGCCCCCACCCATCATTCGCTCGTAGTTCCAAGACAATTGGCTACCATACAACCAATTGATACTTACTTTATCTAGGTCTTTTTGATTAATCTTCGTACTCATCAGCACTTAATCCTCCTTTTCCATTTGCATCAGCTTGAGCCACTTGTGTCAGATTGTTTTGCTTTCCAATCAAATTCTTAAATTGTAAAATGGCTAAAGCCAATCCTAATAAAGCCACGCCAAACATAGGCATCTTTAAGTAAGCAACTGCCAAAAACCCAATCATCAAGTACGTAATGAAATTTTTAACTGGTAAAAATCTTAATAAAATGGCGATACCAACTGCTGGTAACATGCCTCCTGCAACTGCCAACCCGCCAGTCAACCATTCTGGAATTACATCTGAAACAATTTGAATCACTCGGTCACCAAAACTAAAGACGATAAAAATAGGTACTCCTCGTGATAATCCCCAACTCATTGCTCCCAACAAGTGATAAATTCTTATTTTTTTAGTATCAGCTAAACGAATATTTTTATCGATTCTCTTTTGAAAGAACACATTGCAAAATCGAGCAAAAATATCTAACTGGATCATCAACAATGCTACTGGAACAGCTAATCCGATACCAAATTCCACACCTCTTCCACTCGTAATCGCAAAAACAGTCCCCACGATCGAAGCGGTCATATAATCTGGGACACTTGCTCCTCCATAAGCTTGAATACCCAATCCCATTAATTGCAATGTCGCACCTACTGCCAATCCAGTGGTCAGATCCCCCATTACTAAACCTGTAATGGTACCTACGATCAGTGCTTGGTTAGCAATCACATTGATCCCTAAATTTTCGATGATGACATAAAATCCTAACAGTGATAATACGATGATTTGCCAAATTTCTATATTCATTCGTTCCCCCTACTTTCCGTAAAATTGTGAAAATCGTTTTTCTTCTTCCATTGGTACCATTTGTGCCGTCACAACGACTCCTGCTTTTTCCAACTCTAAAATCTTCGCAATTTCTGCTTCGGTTAAAAAGACGGATTTTTTGATTTGAAGGGTTCCTTCTCTCGAACTGGCATTGCCTAAATTAAATGATTCAATTGGTACACCCGCATCGATCAAATCAAAGATCGTTTGAATCTTTTTGGTAAGCAACATGATTTTTTGATCTTGATAAATCCCTTCTTTTAACCGTTTTGCAGCGGTAACCGTTTTCAATATACTCAATTTGATACCACCAGGAACAGCAGCTTTTAAAGAGGCCTTAGCAATTGGATCATTGACCACTCCATCATCAACGATCATAACTCTTGTTGTCCCCATTTTCCCTAACCAAAGTGTCGCTACTTGACCATGGATCAACCGTTCATCCAATCGGACATGGCTGATCCCCAATTCACTCATTTTGTTGGAAACGGAAGCCACAACTGATGGCTCAATCTCTGCTGTGTTCGATGGTAAATCCGCTGCGGTGCTTCCAAGGGACGTTTTAATCCCTTGAACACCGACGGTCGAAATAGTCTGAACGATTTCATTCAGCGAAGCCTTAGGATTAAAGCGTTCGCTATAAGCTTGAAGCAGCATCGGAATATTCAAACCAGAAACAATTTCGATTTTTCTGCTTCCTTCTTCTTTCAGCTGGTTCAGCTGATTAAAAGGTGTCCCACTCCATAGATCAACTAAACACAACAGTTCATCATCAACGGAATACTTCGCTAACACCTGTTCCACTTGGTGGCGAAACTCTTCTGGACTATTTTCAGGCATCAATACACACACATCTACCTGTTCTTGTTCTCCAAAGATCATGTCTCCCGTTTGCTTTACGCCTAAAGCGAACTCGCCATGGCTTGCAAGAATAATGCCGATACTCATTTTTCTTCCTCCTTTAGTGTTAATTCAATCACTGGGATCAATTCATTTGGTTCTTTAATCGGAATGTTTAGCATCAACATGCTCGGGTCAAGCGCCTCCTTCACATGAACTTCAGTAATCTCTTTGTATAAATTAGTTGTCGCTTTTCTTTCTCCTCCTAAATGCTTCGTATCGACAAAACGAATCTCGGAACCATCATTGAGCAGTTTCGCAAACTTCACTTTCCCACCTAATTCTGGTAATAAAATCGTTCGATAAGGCCAACTAAAAATGTGAAGATATAATTTATTTCCTTTTTGAGTGTATCGACAATCTTGAGGTGGTGTAAAACTAGATAACCCCGCACCGTAAATCGCTTTTCCATGTTTTCGTAGCCATTGACCAACAGAACTTAAAATGCTATTGCTATTCTCATCCCACTCTCCTCGTGCGTTTGGTCCAATATTCATCGTGAAATTCCCACCTTTGGAGACAGTATCCACTAGTTGTTTCGCTACCATTTCACTCGTTTTGAAATTAAGGTTATCCCGATCGTAACCCCAACTATTATTTAAGGTTTGAACGGTTTCCCATACCTCTTCTTCGTTGTCCATTGCCTTACTTCTAGCAAATTGTTCTGGGGTAAGTACACCACGATGCAAGTCTAACCGGTCATTGATCAAAATATTAGGTTGAATCTCATGGATCATTTTTTCTAATTCAACACTTCCCCAATCTTGCGCCCCTTTACCGACCGAAGTCCCCCAATCTCTGCTTTTATAAGAAAAATCAAACCATAGATAATCAATCGTACCATAACTTGTCAATAATTCTCTGACTTGATTTGCCATAAATTGGCGATAATTTTCCATGTTGCCAGGATGTTGTTCGATATAGGTTGGATTATTTCTCATTGGATGATAGCCATCTACTAAGAAATCTGGATGATGCCAGTCTAATAGAGAATAATAAAGACCGATCTTAATTCCAACTTGACGAAATGCTTCAATCAATTCTCCTAACAAATCTCTCTGATATGGTGTTTTTCCTATGTGATATTCTGTTTCTTTCGTATGCCATAAACAAAAGCCATCATGGTGTTTTGCTGTAATAATGACATACTTAAAACCTGCTTCTTTGGCTTTGTGAGCCCATTCATGTGGATCTAATAAATCAGGATCGAATTGATCCAGATATTTTTGGTAATCTGCTACACTGATTTCTTCTAAAGTCTGGACCCATTCATGTCTTCCTGCCACTGAATACAATCCGAAATGAATAAATAAACCATATCGACTCTCAGAAAACCATTTTCGTTCACTATTTACACTCATTTTTTTCCTCCGTTAACATTTCTATTTGATTTAACCAAAGTATAACGAGCAATTTAAAACGTTTCCATACTTGAATAATTTGTTGACATTTATTCAAAAAATGATTCACGCGAAAATATGTAAGCGTTCTATTGTATGATTATAACCGAAGCAGATTTGCTATCCACTTAGAAAAGGAGGAAAAATCTATGAGTACGATCTTAGCCTTTGATTTAGGTGCTACCAGTGCGCGAGGTATCGTTTTTTCCTTAATGAATGGTCAAATCAAGGAAGAAAAAGTTTATCGTTTCACTGATTACCAAGTGATTGATTCCGACAAAGATGAAATCCATTGGAATATTGAGAAAATCATGACGAATATCAAGGAAATCATTACTTTAGCAACTACAGAATATGTCATTGAAAGTATCGGCATCGATACATGGGGCTGTGATTTTGGTTTGATAGATAAAAAAGGACAGCTAGTGCTACCACCACTTTGCTATCAAACTATGCTGAAAGAACCTAATTTACATTATGGTGGGGATTTACCAACTCACTTTCACGAACGTACAGGGATTCCAAATGCATCGATCAATACCAGTTCCCAACTACTCTACTTGAAAGAACATTATCCTGAGCAGCTAAATAAAGCAAGTACTCTTTTGATGATGCCTGATCTGATCCATTTTTTATTAACAGGTACGATCTTAACAGAATCTTCGATCGCCTCAACGAGTCAATTATTCGATATCGATAAACATCAATGGGCATCCGACCTTATTGAACAATTAGGGATTTCCCCTTCCTTGTTCTCAACGATCGTTCTTCCATATACAAAAATCGGTTTGATAAATCTAGCCGAAAAACAACTCCCGATTCATTCGGTGATGTCCCATGATACTGCTAGTGCGATCTTTGCTTTACCAACCAACGATCACTCTTGTTTCTTTTTATCCTCTGGCACCTGGTCTGTTCTAGGAGAAAAATCAGAAAGAGGAATTTTGGTCAATCACCCATTAGATACGAACTATTCTTATGAACAAGCCGGTGATGGAAAAATATTAAAACTCAAAAACATGTTAGGAATGTGGTTCATTGAGGAAGCTTTAGCGTTCAGCAATCAAACCCAGTCAATCACGATCCAACAGATCCAAGACATACTACTTACTGCTGAACCGATTCATTTTTTCTTTGATAACGAACAGCCTGCATTTTTGAGTAAAGGTCAATTTGTAAAAAAATTGCAGCAATACGGAAACCAACATCATTTTTCATCAATTGAAGAGCCACAACAATTGTTTTTAGCCATCTATCAAAATCTAGCATTTAAATACGCTGAAACGTTCGATAAATTAGCAGGTTCCGCTCCTTTCACTAAGCTATATTTATTTGGTGGTGGGAGTAAATCACACTTTTTGACTCAACTAACAGCCAATTTAACGCAAACGACGATAGAAGTCTGCTATTCTGAAAATTCAGCTTTAGGTAATGCGTTAGCCCAATTTTTAGCGATCAAAGCAATCAAAAATAGAGAGGAATTAGTTACGCTCGTCACAGAAAATTATCCACCAATTTCTTTTTTTCCAGAAACTTCGACACCCTTTAACCAAACTTATATCAACTATAAACAATTTATGAGGAGGAACATCAATGAATTATCCTAAAATCGGCATTAGACCCACGATCGATGGCAGACAAGGAGGCGTCCGTGAATCATTAGAACAACAAACGCTGGACATGGCGCGTCGAGCAAAAGAATTGATCGAAACATCCCTTTATTACATGGATGGCACTCCAGTACAGTGCGTTTTACCAGAACAAACGATTGGCGGTTACGCCGATGCCAGCTTTGTTGACGATGATTTTGCCCGTCAAGATGTAGTTGCTACCTTAACGGTGACACCTTGCTGGTGCTATGGCACAGAAACGATCGATTTACGACCAGATACCTTTAAGGCGATTTGGGGATTTAATGGTACAGAACGACCAGGAGCTGTTTACTTAGCTGCCGCTATGAGTGGCTATGCGCAAAAAGGAATTCCTGCCTATAAGATCTATGGTGAACAAGTCCAAGATAGTGACGACAAGTCGATTCCAGCTGACGTCCAAGAAAAAATCTTACTCTTTGCACGTGCGAGTGTGGCGGCTGGGGAAATGAAAAACAAATCTTATGTGAACATTGGTGCTTCTTCGATGGGAATTGCCGGTAGTCAAATCAATCAAACCTTTTTTGAAAAATATCTAGGGATGCAAGTCGAATATGTGGATATGACTGAAGTCTTACGTCGAATCGAACTAAATATCTTTGATCCGAAAGAATATGACACCATTAGAACTTGGATCAAACAATATTGTCAGGAAGGAATCGATATCAATGCAGGCAAGTCATTCCCTGAAGTTATTACAAAATCACGCTATATCGCTGAAGAAGATCAGTGGGACTTTATTGCCAAACAAACACTAATCGTTCGTGATCTTTTATTTGGCAACCCTGAACTAGCAAAATTGGGTTGGCTGGAAGAAGCAAAAGGCAGAAATGCCATTGCTGGAGGGTTCCAAGGACAACGACAATGGACCGACTGGCTACCCAATGGCGATTTTATGGAATCTATTTTAACCAGTACTTTTGACTGGAACGGCCCTAAACAACCCGTCTCATTCGCTACTGAAAATGATACCTGTAACGCTGCTGCTATGTTATTTGGCTCTTTATTGACTAATAAAGCACCGATTTTTTCCGATGTCAGAACCTATTGGAGTGCGGAGTCAGTAGAAAGAATCACTGGGCACAAATTAACGGGTAAAGCACAACATGGCTTAATCCATCTACTGAATTCAGGTGCGAGTGCTTTAGATGGCAGTGGTGGAAGTATCGATCACGAAGGTAATCCAACGATGAAAGAATTTTGGAATATGACGAAAACCGATATCCAAGCCTGCTTAGAAAAAACAAAATGGTGTCGGGCTAATTATGAATACTTTAGAGGCGGTGGCTTCTCCAGCCAATACCATCTACAAGCAGAATTACCTTTAACGCTCATTCGTTTGAATATCGTTGAAGGTGTGGGACCAACCTTACAAGTAGCAGAGGGTTATTCCTGTTCATTACCTGATGAAGTCCATGACATCTTAAACGAACGAACCGATCAAACATGGCCAACACTCTGGTTTGCACCAAACTTAGGTGAAAAAGGCTTTGAAGATGTGTATACGATGATGAACCACTGGGGAAGCAACCATGGCGCTAGTGTCCACGGTCACGTAGGCGCAGAACTACTGACATTAGCCAGTATGCTTCGCATTCCCGTTTCACTTCACAACGTACCTAGTGAAAAAATCTTTAGACCCCACGCCTTTTCTGGTTTCGGAACAAAAGATTTAGAAGCAGCTGATTTCAATGCTTGCCAATCATTTGGCCCCTTTTATAAATAAGATGATGGAAGAAGGATTATGATGTATTCAATACAAAAACAAGAATTGATCGATTATGGAAATAAATTAATAGCAGATGGCTATACCTTAGGAACAGGCGGAAATTTAAGTACGTATATCCGACAAGATGAAGTGATGCTCATCACGCCTTCTGGAATCCCATTTGATAAAATCGAATTACCTGACATCGTGACTATGCGATTAGATGGAACGATCGTTCAAGGTCATCGTCGCCCTTCCAGTGAATGGCGAATGCACGGGATCATGTATGAAAAGCGGGAAGATCTAGACTATATCATCCATGGTCACACGATTTATTCCACTGCGCTAGCGGTCCTCAGACAACCATTGCCTGCATCACATTACATGATTGCTGTTGCCGGTAAAGATGTTCGTTGTGCAGACTATGCTTCATTTGGCACGGAAGAATTATCTCTAAATGCCTGTGAAGCCATGAAAGATCGAAAAGCCGTTTTATTAGCAAATCATGGCGTTTTAACTGGTGGAAAGACAATGACTGAAGCCTTTGCCGTTTTAGAAGAATTAGAATATTGTTCAAAAGTCCATATCATAGCTTCAAGTGTTGGCAAACCAACCTTGATGTCTGAAGAAGAAATGGCAAATATGGCGATTCGTTTTAAAACATACGGACAAAAATAAGTTTCTTGTGGTACACTTTAGTCATGTTAGACCAGTGGTTAAGGAGGGATAGCCATGACTGAGTCACGAAAAGAACAAATCTTAACTTTGCTAAAAAAATATAAAAAATTAGATAACTCAGAACTGCAAAAACAGTTGTTTTGCTCTCCTTCGACTTTAAGGCGTGAATTAGTCGCACTTGAAAAAGATGGGATCATCCGTCGTTACCGTGGTGGTGTCGTTTTAGAAGTCGAAAGAAATCACGTCATCTCAACAAATTATCGTGAAAATGTCATGGTTCAAGAAAAAGAAAAAATTGCGGAGATCGCTAGCACATTTATTGGACCAGGAATGAGTCTTTTTATTGACTCAAGTTCAACTGTGAAACAGCTGCTTCCCTATTTAGTTAAACTGTCAAATCTCGTTGTCATAACCAATGGCTTGAAAATCGCCTATGAGCTTTCTCAAGCTTGTACGGAAGATTCCAAAGTTTTTATGCTGGCGGGTGAAGTAATCAAGGATGCCGAGAGCGTTGTTGGGGACTATGGGAATTCTTTCTTAGACCTTTTTCAAATCGATTTATGTATTTTTAGTTCGACAGGAATTGATTTATCAGGGATCTATGAAGCTAATTTTGCTCAAGCCTTAGTGAAAAAGAAGGTAATGTCTAGAGGAGATAAAAGTTTGTTATTAGTCGACTATACAAAATTTGATAAAAAACATGCGTATAAATTTTCTGATTGGACCTCTTTTGAATACATCGTCACGGATCAACAACCAGCAGATGATTACTTACAACTTGCATTGAAACACGATACCGAATTTCTCTATTGATCGATCATTTTTGAGAGATCGTGACAGAGGTACCTAAACCTAAGTACGCAAAATAAACCAAAGAATCCAAAAAATAGATTTCCCTATTTTTGAAGTTCTTTGGTTTATTTTTTGTTTATATTCTCAGCATTCCTTACACGGGTATTGCAAGAAAAGCGTATTTATTCCCTAAAAGTAATTTTTGATTCTTGTATAGCTATAGACTGTACGCATTTATACTATTTGATTCGACTGTTTTTCCAGTCATCTCTTCAAAATCTTTTTTCATGATCTCCCAAGAAGTTTTGATATCCTCATCTAAGCCGAATAATCCGCTACGCCCAATAATATAAATATCTGGATTGGCTTGATCAATTCGCTTAAATGATTGACGGTTAGACGAACCATCCATTTCGATCAAATAATGATATCCTTTTTCTTGCCGTAATTGTCGTAATGCGGTGATTTTATCTAATGTACTTTCGATAAATCGTTGACCAGCAAATCCTGGATCAACTGTCATGATCGTTACTTTATCAACTAATTCGATATAAGGAAAAATCGTTTCAATTGGTGTTTCAGGGTTTAAGACTACTCCAGCTTTTAAGCCAGCATCATGGATTTGATCAATCAAACGAAAAGCTAAACCGTCAAGTAATTCAGCATGCATACAAATCCATTCACATTTTTGTTGGATTAGTTGATTTACCCAAAAACTTTGATCGCTGACCATTAAATGAGCAGACATAGGTAATTGACTGATTTTACGTACTTCATCGATGAACCATGGCGATAATGTAATGTTCGGAACGTAATGGCCGTCCATGATATCGATATGGTAAGAATCAACATGTTCATTCAAAAATTCGATTTGTTCTTTGAATTTATCTAAATCCATCGTCATTAAGGATGGTGAAAAAGCTACTTTGCTCATTGAAAAAACTCCTTTATTCTATAATTTATCTACACTATAGCGACACCTTTTAACTAATTTGCTTTATCGCTTAAAAGATTTGAATGTCATCTAAACGAATGTCTTCCTCTTCTTTTTCTGGGACTGTTGTGACTTCCTCACCAACATCTTTCTTAATGATGGCTAAAACAACCGCTGTCACGATCACATTGACTAAAATGGCGATAACGCCTGCCCAAGGACGTGACATCGTTGGGATCATTAAAACGCCTCCAAAAGGAACCGTTGCATCTGCACCTAAGATCATAGTAGTCGCACCACCAGCAAAGCCCCCGATTGCAGTTGCTACAACCCCACGAACAATATCATTCATCACTAGCGGGATGACCCCTTCAACGATATTGATCACACCCATAGGAACTGCTGACTTCAAGGTTTCCACTTCAACCTTTGTATAAATGTTTTTGCGGAAAAGTTTAGCTATGAAATAAGCCAAGCCAAAACCGATTGGTGTAGCGGTATTCACAAGTTGTAAAGCTGTAATAGGACCGTTCACGCCTTCTGCTTGCATCGTTAACACAAAAGCAAAAACCGTCTTGTTGATTGGTCCACCATAGTCAACACCACTTAGTAAACCGATCACTCCCCCAAAGATCAACAAGGAAGAGTTCCCTAATCCATCCAAGAAGTTCGTTAGCAAAGAAGTGAATGCTGCGACTGGAGCTCCAATCACATAGACCATCACTAATCCACCAATAAATGAAGCAACAAAAGGAATAATCAATGTTGGCATCAAGCCTTTTGCCCAATTTGGTACTTTGAAATATTTTAAAATTGCTAAAACAAGATAACCAGCTAGATAACCACCTAATATTCCACCAATAAACCCTGCACCGATCGCATTAGCTGTTAAACCAATAATAAAGCCAGGAGCAATACCAGGTTTTCCAGCAATCGAGTAAGAAATCCCCGTAGCAATCACGACTGGTAATAAGCCTAAACCAGCACCACCCATCGTTGCTAAGGCATCAAAAAATGAAAATTCGCCTTGCACCAAAGTTCCTTGGCTCGTTCCACCAAATGCCATCCCAATCGCAATCAGAAATCCCGCACCACACACAATGGGAATTAAATAAGAGATGGCAGTTAACAAATGCCCTTTCAGATTCAGCTTCTTTATCTTTTCCATCAGTCTTCCTCCTTATTTTTATGAAATACTTTGCTGTGCTAACACTTCTTGCGCTTTTTCAATCAATTTATTGGGTGATTTCACCGCAATCTCAGTTGGTACTTGGATGATTCTTTTCCCTTCAAAGCGTTCTCGACCACTGATTTTCACGTCAACTGCTAAGATTACCAAATCTGCTTCCTTGATTTGTTCGGGCGTTAATTCATTTTCGATCCCGATGGTTCCTTGAGTTTCTACGTGCATCTCATGTCCTGCTTTTTTTGCCGCATTTTCTAGTTTCTCTTGGGCAATATAGGTGTGGGCAATCCCCACAGTACAAGCTGCTACTCCAACGATTTTCATCTTTTTATCCTCCTTTGATTTTTAGCTGAATGCTGCGACCACTTCATCTGCATCTTTTGCTTGGATCAATTGCTCGATTACTTCATCATTACCTAGTTTCCTAGCAAATAGCGAAAGTAACTTCAAATGTTCTTGTGCCCCTTCGTTATCATCCCCCACTGCAAATAAAATAATTCCTTTGACTCCTTTACCATCTAATGATTCCCAAGGGATTTCATTTTCTGTAACACCGATTGCTACACCAATTCTATCTACATAAGGACTTTTCCCATGAGGAATGGCAATATAATTGCCGATCCCAGTTTGTCCTTCTTCTTCTCGCGCATAGATATCTGCCATGAAGCCATCTACATCTGTAATATAATGATTTTGCAATAACACCGTTGCCAATTCTTTGAGTACTTCATCTTTCGTTTCCCCCACTAAATTGGTCTTAATATTATTTGGATCAATGATTTTTGCTACTTCTACCATCAAATTTCACTCCTATTCTTTACTGTTTTACGACTTCCATGGCTTTCTCAATCAACTTATTTGGTGATTTGATCGCAATTTCAGTCGGTACTTGGATGATCCGCTTTCCTTCAAACCGTTCTCGACCACTGATTTTTACATCTACTGCTAAGATCACCAAATCTGCTTCTTTGATTTGTGCAGGCGTTAGTTCATTCTCGATCCCGATGGTTCCTTGGGTTTCTACGTGTATCTCATGCCCTGCTTTTTTAGCTGCATTTTCTAATTTTTCTTGAGCAATGTAGGTGTGGGCAATCCCCACGGTACAAGCTGCTACTCCAATGATTTTCATTTGTCATTTCTCCTTTCGTTTCCATCGATTGTTTCCAGTCTTTTTCCTTCTTTTAAAGTTTCGATTACTTGTTCATCTGCTAGTAGGCGCATGAAGTTTGCTATTTGACGCTTGGTTTCGATTTTTTCTTGCGGTGCCAGAAATACCGCAAGAATCAACTCGACTTGTTGGATTGCTGGGTTCCAGTGCGCAATTCTTTGTTCTAATGGCAAAATAATGACTTTTGTTGCTTTGACTAATTGGTTTTCAATATGAGGTAGAAGTACCCCTTCATCAATTTGAATATCTCCAGTTTCCTCGCGTTCCAACAACGCTTGTACGATTTGTTCTTTTTTTATTCCCATTTCTGAATCGACTTGCTGTGCTAGCCATTCATAGACTTCATTTCGTGAATGGAATACTGTGGGAGGAACATATTCGAGCCAATCATCTTTCATTGTATATTTCCTCAATCTTTCGTTGGATTCTTAACTGATCATCTGCTGTTAACATGCCGCTAACAAGTAATGTACGTGCAGGCAGCGGATCTTTGATTCCAATGGTGGTTAAAATCAATTCAATTCCGGGATTTTTTTCTAATGCTGATTGGTAATTCTTGGTGGCAATCACATCAACGACCGCCAGTTCAGGAAACTTCTTATTGATTTTTGCTCTTAATAATTCTGAAGTACCGATCCCTGTAGTACACATGATCAGTGTTTGAATCGGTAGTTGCTGTGTTTCCAACATCCGTGCAAAATATAATGTGATAAAACCGATTTCATCTTGATTGATCAAAGGCAGCTGATACTTTTTGCTAACATCTTTAGAAACAACTGATACATTTTTATAAATCTCTTCATAGGTCAATTGAATTTGTTCTAACAATCCGTTTTTGACATGGATATGATTTTTTAACCGATTGAGCATTGGTTTGATGTGATTGGCTAGATCAACAAAAATCGCTTCATTCGCCACCTTGAGATTGATTTTGTCGCCCACCTCTTTCAGGTAATAAGAGGTAATTTCTGATACTTTATCTGGAAAAACCTGTTTCTTTTGCGTTGTTTTTTCCATACGTGAGGATACTAGATATTGATACAAATAATAGACTTCGTTCATCGGTAAGCGAGTAACGAGATAACGTTCCACGTTTTGGATCACGATCATCGCCATCTCATAAATTGGACTTTCGTGGTCTAACGATTGAAGTTGCTCGGTAGATAACTCGATTTCTTTGATTTGGTAATTCGTCTTTCTGGAACGGCTGATCATGATGTACAGATGTGAAAAAATATTGACGTTATAAGGATAAGGGATTCCACCGCCTAATGTTTTTTCAATCAATTTCAATTGTTCTGATACAAACAACACATCGTAACGATTAAAATTCAACTCTTTTGTTCGATTGATTTCATCAATATCAAGAATATTCATCCGCCAGATGACTTCGGCGATCCCTCGCCGAATATTTGTTTCTGATCCTTGGATCGCAAGCGTGCGATTTTTACGGATCAGTTCAAGATCAAACTTTTTTATTTTCTTAGCAATCTGCTTTTCATCATTGGCAATAGCAGAATCACCAACATAATAATCTCTGAACAGCTCAGTGATTTTAAGTGCTTTAGGTGAAACCATTAGCAATTCTTCCATTACTCGATCTTGACGTTCAGCAGGCGATAGCTCTACAGAGGGTTTATTCAGCTCATTGGTTTGTTCGATAAACTTCCCATAATCTAATTTGTACCCCCGACCTTTTTCGGCTAGGATCAAGTGACCGTTAGGAAATTCAAGATTGATTTTCTTTATCAAACGGTAAATTGTTTTGGTCGAAGTTTCTAATAGAATGGCTAGTTCTTCTGAAGTCATATAATCTTTTTGTTTTGATAACAAAAGGATCAACTTATTTTCTCGATTCATCTGACTAGTCATGTTTCATCCCCCCCTGTGTATCTTTATCATAAGACACATTATTTATTTTGTTTCACTGGACTTTGTCCATTGCAACAGACAATTTTGTATGCGTTTTCTTCAACTTCGTTATCCGTTACTTACTTTTTACGAAAGCGTAAGAAAGATTTTGTTTATTATAGTCTTTTTTAACTTATTATGGGAAAAAATTACTCATTTTCAAACAATCCCAGGAACTCATAAGAATTTTAACAAAAAAAGAGAGTCTAGGACGTTTTCCTAGACTCTCTAATAAATAATGAATGGTGTATAAAATTGCTTAGTGACTACTGTTGTACTACCTTCTACTTCTTTATAGTACCTTTAATTTTCACGTCCATTCGTTTTTATCTCTTGGATCGTTGGTTCCACACCAGAATCAAACTTTCGCAATAAGTAAATTTTTCTGATATTCAAGACTAATGTTTTAATGACAGCATACACCGGAATACAAATCAACATTCCTAAAATCCCTGCGACACTGCCAGCACCGATCAACACTAAGATAATCGTTAATGGATGCATATTCATGTTTTTCCCAAATAATAACGGTTTGATTACATTTCCATCTAATTGTTGGATAACAAGGATCGAAAGCGCCATGTATAATGCTTGGAATGGTGAAACAAATAGACCAACGATCACTGCCGGGACAGCACCAATAAAAGGTCCCACATATGGAATAATATTGGTGATACCACAAAATACAGCTAACAATAAACTATACGGTTGTTTAAAGATGGTCATAGCGATAAAACTCATGATACCAATGATAACCGCATCAACGATTGTGCTACTAATGTATGCCGATAATGTCTCGTTTAATTCTTTGACCGTTTGACGTACCTCGCCCCGAATCCCTTGTGGAAAGAATTTTGCTAAAGCATCGATAAATTTGTGTCCGTCTTTAAACATGAATAATAGAATAAAAGGTACGGTAAACAGTAAAACAAAAAACTGCATCATAAATGAAAAAACTTTAGAGACACTGCTGGATAAGCTTACCAATACAATATTGAACAAATTACTCAACGAAAGATTAGCCGAAGCTAATTGTTCTTCAATATTGAAATTTTTGATTTCCTCACGCTGTGCCAATTCATTGAGCCATTTACTTGTCTCTTCCGCATACATTGGCAAACTTTTAGTCAACTGGATCGTCTGTTCTGCCAATTGAGGAATCACATTCATTATCGCTAAAACCGCTAGTACGACTAGAACAACTAGCGTTAATATGTATCCATAAACCCTTGGGATTTTTCGTTTTTCCAAAAAAACAACGACCGGATCAAACATATAATAGAAAAATCCAGCAACCAGCAATGGCAATAAAATCGCTGATAACATTTTTAACACTGGACTAAAGACATTTGGCATCTGTAAAATAAAATATACCCCAATAATCGTCAGTACCAACTCGACAGTCCAAAATAATAATTTTGAATTTTTAAACTTTTCTTGCATACCTCTCCTCCAACTCTTGATACTTTCATTTTATCATTTTATTAGAATTAAAGCGCTCTTTTCTGATAAACAGCTACAAAAATATTCCACCTTTTTCTAATAGTTCGTAGATAATTTACAAATTCACAAAAAATTTCTAAGTTTATCAACTGAAGTCTTTTCTAAACCATTGCAAGTAGATCAAAAAGACACCAAAAAACGCTCATTCGCTAAAATAGGAAATACTCTCTTAACGAATAAGCGTTTTTTTATAAGCTCCTCTTCATAAAACCAACGCGTGAAAAGCCTTATATTACCAACTGAAAGGAATTGTTTCATTGTGCCACACTAACTAAATGAAGCTTCATGATATTTTTGTAGGCAGATAACTCTTCAATGACATCTGCATACGTCATGCCTTTTGGTAAATCAATCGTATAAATGTTTTTGTACACTCGATAATCATCCACAAAATCCACATCAAAATTCACGTCTTCAATGAAGATTCCCCGTTGCTCAAAATACTCTGTCAAAAAATCTTTGGTTTCTTTCCGATGGATATATTGGATTTCTAATTTTTTAGTCGTTGGTACATGGATGATTTGTTTCACCACTGTTAATGCAATGACGATGCCAATAAAACTAATGATCGCAATCCAATAAAATCCCATACCAATGGCGATTCCTAGTCCAGCAATCGCCCACAGGGAAGCAGCTGTGGTTAGCCCGGTGACTGATTGTTTCGTCACAATGATCGTGCCAGCTCCTAAAAACCCAACGCCACTAACGACTTGTGCAATCAAACGTGCTTCATCTGAGCGAATCGTACCAACTAGTTCTGGGTATTCTAACGCATCACGTAACGCTTTACTTGCAATTTCCACTTGGATCAACGCAATGATACAAGCACCCATACATACTAAAATATGCGTCCGCATCCCTGCTGGACGATTTTTATATTGCCGTTCAAATCCAATCGCCCCGCCAAAGATCAATGCAATCCCTAGTCGTAAGATGATTTCTGGGACCGATAAGATCATCTCATCCATATAAATCCCCTCCAAACCAATATAGCATGTTTCGCAACTTCAAACAAAGCAAATCATCCCATTGCTTTGTACGACAGATTAAAAATCTTATTCGATCAAAAAAGGGAGCTGAAAACGAGCAGCCCCCCAAAATTTTTATTTATTCTTATAGTTTGCTTCCTGCTGCATCATCAATAATCACGATCACGTTGTCGTGTTCTTGTAAAGCACTTGCTGGCAAATCAGTGGTCATTGGTCCTTGAATCATTCCTTTGATTGCATCTGCTTTGTTTTCACCATAAGCAAGTAAGACAATCTCTTTTCCTTTTAAGATCGAACCAATCCCCATTGAAACAGCTTTTGTTGGAACATCTTCTGCTTTTTCAAAGAATCGTTTATTCGCATTGATCGTTGATTCTGTTAAGTCCACTACTGAAGTTGTGCCATCAAATGGTGCACCAGGTTCATTGAATCCGATATGTCCATTTTGACCAATTCCTAGAATTTGGATATCGATTGGATGTTGTTCAAGGATTTCATCGTATTCTTGACAAGCCGCTTCAAGATCAGCAGCTTTTCCATCTGGTACATATGATTCTTTAAATGGTTTTTTATCAAACAATTGGCTATTCATAAAATGACGGTAACTTTGATCATCTGAACCGCCTAGTCCAACGTACTCGTCTAAGTTTACAGAAGTCATGTCACTGAAATCCAGATCGCTTGAAGTCATTTCTTTGTATAAAGTAATTGGCGTACTACCTGTTGCAAGACCTAATACTTTTGCCCCATTTTCCATGCCTTTTTTAATAATTTCAAAAGCTTTTTTTCCGCCCTCTTCAGCATTTTTCACTCGAATGATTTCCATAACGACTACTCCTTTGTTTTTGGTATAGCCCAATTATAGCACGACTTGTCTTTTTTTACAATATTAGTATAGACCAAAACCGACGATTTTCGTTTTCTTGACAATCTTGTCCCCTGCATGTTAGGTTGCATAAGATAACCTATCGCATGTCCTTTAAACTGATACTTTTAGTATACGTTTTTTATAATTAAAATATTAAAGACCAAGAAATTTAGAAAACAATCGCTACTTCTCATTAACTGAGAAACGATTTTCTAAAAGACGAGCAACTTATTTAAAAATTTTAACTGACATGTTCTCCTAGATTCGTTCGATCATGTCGAATGATCCTATAGTATGTTGAACAACTTCAGATCAGCTTTTTTATTTGTTTTGCTTTCTTCTATTAGTCTTCTTAACATGCATAACATTATTAGAAAGGAACAGAACATGAGTCTTTTAACATTAACAAATATCACGCAACAATTTGGAGATAAAATCTTATATGAAAATGTACAACTCCAAGTCAATGCTGGAGAACATCTAGGATTGATCGGACAAAATGGAGCTGGCAAAAGTACGTTGATCAAGATCATCACAGGAGAAATTCTACCAGATGATGGACAAGTCCATTGGCAAAAAAATATCCATAGAGGCTATTTAGATCAATATGTAGCGGTGGATGAAACATTGACCATCGAAGAATTTTTAAAAACAGCCTACTCTGATGAATTTAAAAAAGAAGCATTGATTACCCAACTTTATCAAGAATACAGCGAAACAATGGAAGAGGCGTTACTCGAAAAAGCGGGAAAGCTTCAAACAGAATTAGACCAAGGAGTATTCTATCAAATTGATACCTTGGTCGCTGAGATGAGTAGTGGTCTAGGCATTGACGTTTTAGGATTGTCCACTCCTCTAAAAAAACTGAGTGGTGGTCAACGTTCCAAAGTGATTTTGGCAAAATTACTCTTAGAAAATCCCGATGTTCTGATCTTAGATGAACCAACCAATCACTTAGATGACCAACATATCCAATGGCTTACTCAATTTTTACAATCATTCGAGGGCGCTTATATCGTGATTTCTCATGACCAAGAATTTTTAGATAAAATCACAACCCATATCGCTGACATAGAATTTGGTAAAATCACCAAATATACGGGTCATTTAAAACAAGCATTACGACAAAAAGAACAAAACCGTGAAAGTTATCTACGCCAATTCCATGCCCAACAAAAGCACATCGAAAAAACCGAAGCTTATATCCGAAAATATAAAGCTGGTTCTCGCTCTACCATGGCAAAAAGTCGCCAAAAACAATTAGATAAAATTGAGCGATTGACTCCGCCTGCCTCAACAGCTAAGCCAATCTTTGATTTTCCTTATTCTCCGATCGTAACGACATTGGCTGTTGAAACGACCGATTTAGTTATTGGGTATGACCGACCTTTGCTTTCGCCGATCAACCTAACCATCCGCTTTGGTGAAAAAGTGGCGATTCGTGGATTTAACGGTATTGGTAAATCCACACTTTTGAAAACCTTGATTGGCGAAATCGAACAACTAGCCGGCGAATATCACTTTCCCGACAACACAGCGATCAATTATTTTTCACAAGATCTCATTTGGGAAAAACCTTTAGAAACACCCTTACAATATCTAGGCGCACTGTTTCCTAAAGCAACCGTTAAAGAATTAAGAAGACAACTAGCCAAATCTGGTTTAGTCAATCAACTAGCTAGTGAACCACTTTCTACTCTTAGCGGTGGTGAACAAACCAAAGTAAAATTGGCACAACTCACGATGAACCAAGGAAACTTATTAATTCTTGATGAACCAACGAATCATATCGATCATGAAACAAAAGATAGCTTACAAACCGGTATCAAGCATTTTCCTGGGACGGTAATCATCGTCTCTCATGAACAAGAATTTTACCAAGATTTAGTCGATCGAGTCATTGAAATCGAGGGATAAAATTGACTAAATTCTCTAAAAATAGATTATGTACAGCCTTTAACACCAGCCTGTCTCCTCTACACAAGAACCCTTGTGTGGATGGGGCTATTGCTGTTTCACTCATCGTTTTTTACAATCTTTTCTTTTTTCTTAAGTGTTCAGGTAAACATCGCCCCAATTTAGAACCGTAAAAAAAAACGGTAGTCTTATTAAGTGTCTATTGTATCTTCATTCGCCAAAGTTCGAAGATGGTTACTTTTTTCTACATGGTCAATTATTAGCAAAACCAACGTCGTAAAAGCGGTGAGTAATCTAACTTTCTCTAAAATGGAAATTACTACTTTGCCCGTTATCTCCTACTAAATAAACATCCCTATCACTTCCACCACTTCAATCCATGTCAACAAATCGCATTGTTCAATTTTTCAATATTTCTTGTGGTATTTAATTGGTGTGTTGCTACTTCACCCACTATTTTCTGTGGGTCTTTTATTTCAATATATGTTGCAAAGTTCCTCTTTGTAGAAGTGATAGGACAAACTAAGCAAAAACCTGTACGCTCATTAAACACGTCTCTACTAACTACTAACGCAGGTCTACGCTTTCTTATATCTTTACCTTTAGAAGGGTCAAAGTCAATCCAAATAATATCCTTTTGTTTTGGATATTTCATCTAGTATTCCTCGCCTTCAAGTTTCATGCTATCCCATTCGGATTCTTCGGCTGTAATCGATTCTCTAAAACCTTCCCAAGCCTTTTCGTTTTTAAAAATATCTCCTTTCTTAGGTTTCAATATATACGCTTCTCCTACTTTCAAAATAGTAAATATTTCTCCCACTTTTGGAGATATATCCTTCGGGAAAATTGTTCCCACAGAATTACCTATTTTTCTTGCTACTGTTTCCATATCTTTCATCTCCAATCCTTTTGCTAAATTAAGTTAAACTCAGTTTAACGAAATTATCAAAACATATCTTTTAAGTGAATAGATTTTTATGGAAACAACTCATTTTCATATGAAAATGTTATACAAATTAAATATAAAAATTTCTAAGTAGTCTACTGAATATTTTTTTGGATCTTTCATAATATAACTGGTACTAAACAAAGTGATTTTATACTATTGAACGTATCCATATTATTTTTTCGTTGGAAGTTGCACGAAATTTTTTAATAACTGCGGTTGATCACGAAATCAGTTATAGAAACTCCCAAATAAAATAGGATAGAAGTATATTAAAAAAGTAAGCGAAGGAATCGAAAAACGACTTTCGAATCCTTCAGCTTACTTTTCAAGTTGGACACTTCTATCATGACCGCTTTTGAAAAATGATGTATTGACAAATATAGGCACATAATTGAAAGGCTATACCAGTAAGTGTCACACCGAGCCAACCAAATTGTTGCCACATCGTTGTGCCTAGTAATGAACCAGTAGCACCACCAATAAAATACATAAACATAAATACTGTATTATTCCGATTACTTGCTGCTTCGCCTAGTCCTTGTACTCGTGTCTGATTTGCCACTTGACCAAATTGATTCCCGACATCTAACAGAATAATTGCCACTAACAAAACGACTAAATGACTCCCTGCAACTAATAAAGCAACAAAACTGAGCGTTTGCATCGCAAGTCCCATTCCGACAATCTTTCTCTCGGAATAAGAATCAGACAACCGGCCAACAATCGGTGCAGCTACTGCTCCTGATAGTCCAAAAATCGCCAAAATTCCTGCTTCAAATGTTCCCCAATGGTACACCGGACTACTGATATAAAAAATCAATGTTGACCAAAAAATCGAAAAAGTTCCAAACATAAAAAAGCCACTAATAGACGCTTCTCTCAATAAGCGTTGTGTTTTCACTAAATAAGGTAAACTTTTTAAGGAATCAAGATACGATACAGATGAAGTTGTTTTTATTTGCGTTCTTGGCATTTTCCAATACAATAAACCGGTCAAGATAGCCACTAACACTAAAGCAAAAAGATAAATCATCCGCCAAGAAAAGAGGCTTGCTACAATGCCCGAAACCGTCCGTGAAAGTAAGATCCCCACTAATAAACCGCTTAACAAGGTCCCCATCACTTTTCCTCTAGCCTTGGGCCCTGCCAATACTGCTCCATAGGGAATAATGATTTGGGGTACGATCGATAATAAGCCGATCAAAAAAGAAGCACACGCAAATAATGTAAATGACGGTGCAAAAAAGGCCGCTAATAATGAAATCGCAGAGAGTGCAGCCATTCGGATAATCAGCTTCGGACGATCGACTACATCCCCTAATGGCACCAAAAACAACAAACCTAACGCATAACCAAGTTGAGTCAACATCGTCAAAATACCAATTGCACTTGTGCTAACCGATAAACTGGCTGCCACTTTCGTACCGATCGGTTGGATATAATACATATTCGCTACTACCACGCCACAAGTAATTGATAAGAGCAAAATCAGTGAAGAAGTTAACGTCGTTTTTTCATTTTTATCCATTTATTTCCCTCATTTCCTTTATTAGTTTACAACTTCTAAGAAAAATTGGGAATAGGAAAGTTCAGTGTTTTACTACTTTATGAAACATAAGTTATCGTGAAATTAAAATAAAAATGAATCTTAAAAGTATAGAACGAAATCAAAGGGATATTTCTTTTAATCATTGATAATATCAATTATTTTACATGTCGTTTTCTACGATCCTTGTAAATAATTACCACTAGAAGTGTCAAAATAAGGACACTAGCTACTAACAACAAAGCCGTCTTACTATAGCCATGAAATAACGCTTCGCCTCCACAAGCATAAAGAATTGAGGAAGGAATCACGCCAATCACGATTGATAAAATGATGTCACGAATTTGTAGATTTAACGTCATCGCTGCAAAGTTGATAACGGAAGAAGGGATCACAGGAACCATGTACCCCACCATTACGCCAATTTTGGGATGTTTCATATTGCGGATCGCAGTTACCCAGCGATTGGATTTTTTTGAATGATCAAACAGCTTTAAATGTTGCATTAAAAAAATCGATAACATATTCCCAAAAGCATTACCAGAGACATTGATTAAAGTTCCTAGCAACGGACCATAGCTTAAACCTACCAATACACCGATGACAGAAGTAGGGATACCTGGAACAGCACACATCACGCTGATCAGTAATATCAAAAAGAGCGCTGTCCGAAAGCCATGTGATCGAATCTGATCCAGTAATGCTTGTCGACTGGTCTTGGGATCCAAAAACATTTGGATATCCGTCTGATACTCCAAATATAAACGATAACCAATAAATAGAATCAAAAGGAGTCCAATAATGATTAAGAAAACACGTAGTTTTTTTGTTTTCATTTTTTCACCTGCCTAAAATAATCCATCTTCTATTAGAGTATCACAAAAATAACCATGAGTCTTTTTTATTCATTTTACGCTTTTTATCACATTGGTAATTATTCAGAAGTATGAGAAAAAGAGTCTGGGGAATCACTTTAAAAACGGGTAAACGGTATTCAAAGAGCTGCCCTTAGGCGATAAGTCAAAAAATCTCAAAACATGGGAAGCTGTTTCAAAAAATTCTTTCTTATTGTCATTGGAGCTACCCGATGCTTTCACAACTTCATTTTCGCGGTATTCCAAATTCTATCAGAAAATAAGCCGAAGAACACCAAAAATAGGGGATGCTATTTTTGGATTCTCCGGCTTATTTCTCAGAGCTAGACACTTCTGTCACAGTCTCTTCTGTTCATTTATTTTCCTTTTTTATGTGTTTGAAAAAGTCTTTTTTTTATCGTTAATCTGGCAAAGAAAATAGCCAAAAGGATTCCTAAGATAATTAGATAGGGTATGAATGTAAGTGTTATTTCTTCTAACCCAAAATGATCGAATATTTTTTTTAATAAATAATCACTCAAAAAAACGAGGAAAAGCACACGAAACGTTCCCCAAGCTTTAGCATTTGGTAGCATCTCAACCATACCGACAACAACAATAGGTACTCTAAAATAAATTTCATTGAGAGTAAATGAGTGATGCCCTTTCAAAATGAATTCTACACTTCCTATTAAAATAAACAATACAAGAAATACACCTATTATATATCTGGAATCGAACTTTTTCATCATTACACCTTACTTACATTGTTTTATATTCTGTTCCAATAAAAACAGTCTGCGAATCATTCCACATTTCCCGAACGTATAATCCAATCCAACCGTTCCCATTTGTATCTAGTGCTGCTGCAATAGCCTCTCCAGTACTTAATCCTTTTGCCCCCATATATCCTAGTAACAAATCAGCTGCTTTTGCAGTAATACCAAAAACATTTGCTGTAAATGCAACTACTGCTCCCACTGAAAGATCAGTAAGGAATGAAAAAAGATTTGTTCCTACCGCAATATTAGTATATCTCCAAGGCGTATAATAATATCTTGGACTAATATTGATAGGATTTGTACTCTCATCAATTGTAGCATACGCAAAATGCTCTGTGTTTACAACATAGTTGCCATCATACCCTTTTATTGTTTTTTCAACAATTACTTCTTTATCTGTTCTTTTCACGGCTAAAATTTCCGAAGTGGTTGGGTTTGAAATTTCAGTAGCTACAGCATTTAAATTTTCATCTAACAACTGACTGATTTTAGTATCACCATCATAAGAAACATTTACACTAAATTTCGGATTTTTATTTGCAACCGCATCAGTAAACAACTTGGATTCTGGTAAATCATTAATCTTATCAACTTTTGTTCCAATTTCAGCTGCAAATACAGTACTACTCAATCCTAGCACTGGGGAGACAGAAGTTGCAACTAACATAAGAGTTGCCGAAGATAACACCGCTATTTTTTTTATATTCATATAACTTACCTCCAATATTATATTCTGTTATTTTAACCTTTTTTCATAGGAAGCGCTTTCTATGTTAACTACATTAAAACACATTTTTATTTAATTTGTTAAATAATTTATGTTTTTTAATAGAAGATGTTATGTTTTGTAACTTTAAATCTTTATTTATATATTATTTATACATTATTTTCTCTAAAAAATAACATTTTTTACTTTAAAATAAAAAAATTAAATAATTCTATTTATCCTAGTCAAACTAAATTTATTGGAGAAAAAATATATTCAATACAAAAATACCAAACATAACACGTTTAAATATTTCGATAATACAGAAATCACCGAATATGATATTAGAAAGAACAGAAAGAAGCTTTTCTTCTTTCTGTTCCAGTTATTATAAGATTTCTCTATAGCATTATCATTTGACAAAGAGCCAAAAAAAGTACCGCAATCCTAAGTGAACAGGATTGCGGTACTCGAATCATTAAATAAAATTATTTAACAGTTTTTATTTTTCCATTTTTTGACTAATTCTAGTTAATTCTGATTGCTTTAATATCAACTTTTATAAAGTTTTTCAGTTACTAATATTTTCTATATTTTTCTAAAAAGTATGGTCAAAGTATGGTCATTTTTCATTACGTTTGACACATTTTATTTATCAAGTATAATGATAGTTGAAAGTGAATTTAAACAAATATACACCATAAACACAACGTACCTGCGAATACGTTGTGTTTTTTCTTTTTCAAAAAAAGACGCTTACCGCTGCGAAACAGTAAGCGCCATGTCGGCTCTAATGTTTATCTAGCCAATGACTAAATAATGCCAACGTTAAACCAATTAACAATGGCAAGAGCACGTGCTCTAAAGTGAATTCAAACAAATTATACACCTCCTTCCACAAAAATCTCTGTGGAAGCGACGAGCCGACATTTTATTATAGCATTATTGAATTTTATTTTTTACAACTTTTTATACAATAATCTATGAATTTTCACAACCAAGTTATTTGCAAATAATCTAAAAAAGCTACTCTTTCGAGTAGCCTTGAACGGATGTCATCATCTTGGGGGGGTTCAGAAAAAATTCATTTTTTATAGATTGTGTAAAATGATGACACTGTCATTTTACCACGATTGAAATTATTGTTTTATTACTTTTTTGACGTACAGATAAAAATAAAAAATACCACCCGAAGGTGGCTGAAGAAAAGCTTTTATTTGTAAGTTGTTTTATATATAAACAATAAAATAAACAACAGCAAATGAAATAACTTTTTTGGACCTATCGCTATACATAAAAACTATTTTGTTCCCTTTTATTTTTCTTTAACATAACTAGAAAATCATAGAATTATAATTGTATACAATTTGTGTTTGTTAATTCAAAAATTTTATAATTTATAAAAAGATTAAAAAAGGAGAAGCTAAAAGTAGCTTCTCCTTTTTTAATCCACAATTAAACGTTTGGGATATCCCCGAACCAACATTGTGTGTATAGGCCTATGACTAGATAGGCAATGTAAGTTAATTTTAAACTGTACGTATTATATTGTCAATATAATTATAAATCAAACAATGTTTTTAGTCTAATTTTAATAGCTGAGATGTCAGTGTCCTCTATTCTGCCAATATACTTACTCAGTCTAACACTACTAACTGTTCTTACATTTTCTACTAGAACTGTCGAGTCATTAACTAAATATGGGTATTTTTCTTTTCTAAGTACATAATGAGTCTTCATCATTGGACTTCTCTCTAAAATAGGGTTTAATTTGATAGTACTTGTTAAAGGAGCTACTGTAATTAGTCCATTTTTATTGTATCGATTAGCAGATAAAATTAAAACTGGTCTTTCTTTAGCTTGTTCGTGCCCTATATTTTCTCCTAACTCACAACTATATATTTCACCTTGATTAAGGTAACGTTTTTTTAATTTATCTTCGTTATCAATCCAATCCAGAGCCAAAATTTCTTTAGATATGGACCATATTTCTAATTGTTGACATTTATTTTGTTTTGCTAATTCTTTGTCATCAATCATGAATAATCACTTCCTGTAAATTCTTAGGAAAAATTTTCAAACCTTTCCCTTCATAATTAGGATATCCAAAAATTTTTTCCTTAATACAGTTAAATTCATCATCTTCTTTTCCTGTTTTTATAAATTTGTGTATCCTATAAGAAATTAAATCAGAAATTTCTAAAATCCAGTATGATTGTTTTTTATTTTTAGTACGTTTTGGATTGAAGTATACTCCCTTTATACAAGAAAAATTTTCCACGTTATTAAAATCATTGCCAACTTGTAACAACTCTTTCATTTTTTGAAGTACAAAATCATCCTCTTTTGTTCCTCTAGATTCTAGTATAACTATACCTTTTTTTCTTTCTCTTCTCATATCAAAACAAAATCTTTCAATAATAAATTCTACTCCCAACTCATATACTGGTCTAGGAATATAATATTTCTCACAATGTTTCTTTTTATCTATAGTCGATGAATAAATTTGAATTGGAAGATTATTCAACATCTCATCCAAGTCTTGTTTAAATTTATTGTAATCAATATTTTTAGGATTAAACGGTCCTTGTTTTTTTCGAATATCTTTAGAATGCAATACTACTCTTTCTCCTTTAAACAAACCACTATCCCAAAAATTATTTTTTAACTTCATAATCTCATCACAAATTACTTTATAATCTTCCATATTAATGTGAATACCAGTAATTGTAAATAACCGATTGTCATTATTAAATTGAAAAGCATTTTTTAAAGTAGGAGTTCCATTCTCATCAATAGCAAATATACTATCTACATTCTCTAAGCTTTCAATACTAGTTGGTTCATCGTACCATCCCATTACTTAATACCTCTTAAAAAATATATTAACAAAATAATTAAAACAAATTCATTTGACTAATACAAGTCAGATTAATAATTTTTATTTCTATTAAATAGACATATTTAAAGTATATTTTATGTACCCTGTAGGACTCGAACCTACGACCGGACGGTTATGAGCCGTCTGCTCTGACTAACTGAGCTAGGGGTATAGGTTAGATTTTCCCAAACTACCAACATAATCATAATAAAAAACACCCCACGCATGGAGTGTTTTAGGTACAAACCGAAGTAATGTACCGCTATTTGATAATAAAATTATCCCATATAGAATATAAAATGTAAACAAATTTCACTTATTTTCTGATAAAATTTTTAAGAGCTACTATTTTATTTTTTGCATCTGTTCCTATTATAGCCGTATACGTACTAAACGGAACACTTAAAAAGAGTGTTTCTCTAATATCGTCAAAGTGTCTTACATATCTATTCAACTCAGTTTTAGTTACATTAATTTTTTTCAATAACATAACCAATAAAATCATAAAATCCATCAAGGTATCAAATGTAATATTTTTTATCCCTGTTACCTTTTCCAAATATCCCTTAAGTTGATTTGAAGTATTAGAATTATTGAATCTACAATCAAAAATTACCGAATTATGCATAGTAGCATTTCTAAGTCCCGTTAAACAAAATACTATGTTTTCTATGACTCTTCCATTTTGATTAAAACCACTATGATGTAAATTTATACTTTCAGCAAAATTAATTCTTAATTCTTTATTTAAGCATCCAATAAAATTACCGAATTCTCCAAAAGTTATTATCTCAAAATATGCCCACAAAGGCAGTGGTTTATTGCAATGAAAAAAGTGTTGCACTGCTGGATGACCATTACCATAGTTATAAGCAATCGTTTCATCTATTTTTTCTCTTAATTTAAGGTTTTTAGCTAAATATTTTTTGTAATCTCTAGATCCTACTTCTTTTGATGCATAGTCTCTAAGCTTATTTTTGTAGATATATTCAATGTCACATTGTTCTCCTTTAACTAAAAAATCTATTAACCTATTTTTTAATGATGTTTCTATCTTAATTAACATTGGATAAAAAATTGTTTTCATTTCTAAATCAAAATCGTAAACAGCTTTTACTTCGTCAAATTCTTCGAATTGCTGCATATTTTTTCTCTCTTTTATATACATCGAAGCCTTATAACCATGATAGTATCCCATATTCAATAAGTTTTGTTTATCTCTACTACCATTAATTTTTATATTATGGTTATTTCTCATATGTCTCATTAAGCCATCAATAGATTTTCCCTTTTCGTTCATAAGCTCAATCCTTTTTCCAAATATGAATAGTTGCTAAAAGTAGCATACCACAGTTTCAAACTAAATTTGAATCATTATATATATTTAGACGTTCTGGTTTTTTTTATAAATTAAAAATATATAGACTAGGATATTATTTATATAAAAATTTTTATGTACTGCTCCTCAAAGAGGAGCTTTTTTAATATGAAAGTGTCTGACCCGGATAAATCAAATCAGGATTGGATAATCCATTGCGCTGTGCCAGCACTTGATACGTTATACCTAACCTAGATGCGATTGATGATAAATTATCGCCATATTGAACTGTATATGTTCTAGCTGTACTTACTGCACCACTTACTTTCAACACTTGTCCAGCATAAATCATGTTAGGATTGCTCAATCCATTTAGTGATGCTAAAGCTTGATATGTGGTGCTATATCTTGTAGCGATTGAAGATAAAGTTTCGCCGTATTGAACAACATGGGTTTGAGCAACTAATGGTTGTTCTGCAACTGTCGTAGAATCTGGTAAAAGTTCTACATTAGATTTGTCGATCCAAGATAAAATATTCGCAAGTAAAATTTTATTGCCATCAATTTGTTGAACCTTGTAGCTTTCACCTTTCACCCATTGTGGAATAGCCTCACCAGTCGCCCATTGATTAGCTGAGAAATCCACCTTAACTGTATCACCAACTTTGATCTCTAATTTTGGCGTTTCACTTGTTTCTTCTCCTGCATTGATTGCTGGCGTTTCTGTTTGTGGCTTATCTGAGTTAGTATAGCCATTATCAGTGATCCCTGTTAAATCGACATTTCCATCCAATCCCCCTGCAATATAAGTAGATGTAAACTGCCAAATAGCAACCCCATCCATACTTGGAAAATAGTTATACAACGGTTCTGGAGTTACATTATAGCTAGGATACCCGGCAATCCATAAAGAGTTAGGAAATTCTTTAATAATTCTCTTATAATCAACATATTTTAATGTGAAAGGTTTATAGCTATAATACATTGGTGTATACCCAGCTTGTCTAATACGTCGCATACCGTACAAAATTGTTTCTGTATTTGCATTTCTATCAGAACTAGCGCCGTGTTCAAAATCTAAAGCTACAATCGAGTCTTTAGGTGTTTGAATCTTGGGTAAGAAATAATCCATTGTCTGTTTAGCGATATCCATATTTCCATAGGTGTCATACCAGATATAGGTATGCGCTCGTTTTCCTTGCGCAATAGCACTTGCTACTTGTGTTTTGTATGTGCGCTGCTCGTAAATGCCATTAGCGTTATACCCGCCAATTTGAGCAATAGCAAATTTATCATGAGCATAACCAAAACGCCCTTGATCTCCTTGATAAATCGCCCAATCCACACCCTGATCGCCTTTGGCGGCAAAAACATTTATAGGCAACAAAAAAAGAGCTACGAGAGCTCCTGCTAAAATTTTCTTTTTCATTCGTTTACTCCTTATCTTTTAAATTGTAAGCTGATACCCCTGTAATTACTCCTAAAAATGTTGCTACTGCATTGATAGTTAATACTGTCATATCAGTGTCATTCCATCCATACGCTTTTCCTAACGTGGCTACTAATACAGATAAAGTGGGCAATACCGTAAGTACTGTCCATTTAATAATTTGATAATATTTATCGGGTAAAATCATTACTTCTCGCCTCCTTTCATTTCCTGAATATCATGTTCTGCTTCATTCATCCGTCCTTCTAATAGAAAAGTACGTTCAACAATATGGTTATGCTTTTCAACTTTTTTCTCCAATTGTTCAATTCGATAAATGGTCAGTTTATTTGAAAAAACAATGCCTGCAAACGTACCAACCAATGTTCCTGCAATACTTAAAGCAGAAATAATCGCATCAATACTCATAGTTCACCAACTTTTCAACAAAAAAAGCACACTCCACGGAGCATGTTTTAACTTTCTTTATTAATAATTTTATCTGCTTCTTCTTCCGTAATACTTCCTTGTGCCACATAACTCATAACGTCTGCTTTAGTATACACACCTAAATCATAGAAAAATTTGATGTCTTCTTTACTTGGATACATTTGGCACGCCTCCTTCTGTAATTACGACATCTTCTTTCGGAAAAACAACGTCTTGAATCTTTTCTACGATTCCTCTTAATTTTGTCAATTCCTTCATCGTATTTGCCATAATTTGATTCGAACGAACATACGTATCATATGGTACCCCTCGAACCCACATCCACTGGTTGTTTTCCCAATCAAACCCTGCAATCATCACATCTGGGCCTTTTGGCGGTTCGACTTCTGTGAATGGTCGTGAAGTCGTTGAATCTTTAGGCGCTAACCAGATTTCATAACCTTGTCCTACTACTTTATAGACAACTTTCATGTTTTCGTTCATAAAATTTCCTCCTAATTTTTAAATACTTCATTCCATAATTGTTGAATTTGTGTCTGCATTTGATCAATCGTTGGATCTCGTTTGTAATAGAGAATATCTGTCAAGTAAATTCGATAAGTAAATTGCAATATAGTTTTTCCGTAATACAAAGAAGTATACGCCCCTTTTTCACCCATCATAGAAATATTGACACGTCCTTGATTATCTAGAAACTGACATCCATTTGCTTTCAGAATAGTATTCGTCATTGTTTGATATTTATTTTTTTCACTATTATGCCCATATTCCATCCATTGCTCAGTGTGATTGTCATACCACAAACTTCCTAGTCCGCCTTTTCGGCTACTTGAGCCTTCTGCTCTCGATTCATGAGTGGCATAACCGTACGTACTAGGTGTAATAGAATAAAGACATTTTTCTACAAGTGCACTTGCTGTGTCAGGGTTTCTGCTTTCAATCCAAGAAAATAATCGTCTCCTAACCAATGTCTGACTTCTTCAACAATGTTCCATTGAATCCGCAAAAAAGGATATTGAGGATTATTATCATATCCTGAACATGTCGCACTCCATACCTTATTTCCTCGTAATGCTTCATAACCATTTGCTTTCACAGCATCTGGATAGTCCCGCATTTCATCATATCTCGTATAAGGAGTAGGCATGGAAAAATATTTTTCTCCTATAAATACGACTTCAGTCGCAATATTTTGATTTTCTACCATGCTCCCTACGATTTTTCCATTAAAATTAAGTTCTCTTGTAAATTCAAAATAGCCTTGTGCCAAACCAATAACCAAATCATTCACAGTAAGTACTCCATTATCAGCAATCAACTGAAGCAATCGATTGGTTTCTCTTTGATTAACTTCTACTTTTTGACTAAGTGATTGGACTTGTTCGGTCACTTGACCAACGCTAGCCTCTAATTCTGGTCTTAGTGTTTCAATGGCTTCTTTTTCACTTTCTGCTAAATCAAAAATTTCTTTTTTGATTTGTTCGAAGTCTTTGATGTATACCTCACTTGCTTCTTCAATTTCACTTTCAATTTTTGAACGGATAACTGTAAAAGTGAAGGCTAGCTCATCACTGTGAGAGCCATCTTCGAAATCAAGATACACGTATCCTTTTACTTCGCCTTCATAATTTAATAACTGGTCAGGCAGAGGATAAGTCACAATCCCACTTTCAGGGTATTCAATAATCGGTTGACTATCGATTGCAGTAAATTTCTTTTCTTGGCCATCTTGATTGATGGTTAGTAAAATTTTAAATGTAGTATTGGTGAGATCGACAATTTGATAATCTTGATCACGGAACAAAAATTCTAATACTACAGAACCTTTGTCATAACTATAAAAAACAAAGCCTGTATCTTGGCCATGTCTTCCCTTTACTTTTGTATTGACTTTTATTCGACCAATTTTTTTAAACGTCATTTACTACACCTCCTTCCCAAATAATAAAAGCTATTCTACTCAGTCGCATCTTGAGCTAGAATAGCTTGAACTTTCTTTTTTAGTGTTTTTGGCACATCATCAATCGTTTTCTTTCCTTTTCTGATTAAGTCCGCATAGATGTTTTCCATGTTACTCACTCCCTAATGAAGATTCATAAATTTCGGTCATTGCTACTTGTAAATTCGTAACTTGTTCATTTAATGATTGATTATTTTCTTTAAACGCTTGATTTTCCTCTTGAACTTGTTCAAGCTGTTGTTCGGTCTTACGATGGATTTCTTCCAACAACTCTAGTTTTTTAGAGAAATCTTGTGTGACAACTTCTTCCCATTTCCGTTCACTCGGATTCCAAAACTGACGATCTAACGGAATATCTGGTAATGGTGGTACCAAGGTATACGGCACTCCTTCTGGAAAATCATCTGGCATGTTTTCCCATACCTTGCAACCTACTGGATACATATATTCATACATTGTTTTCATTAGTTATTCCCCCTATTAATTTGGCCACGCATCATTTGTAAAATAGACGATGGTTCCAGAGCAAGTTTGATTTTCTGGTAAATTTGTAGTAGAAACCATCACAGAAATTCCCGAAGCATTCGCATAAACAGATAATGCAGGATTTCGATTGGTTTTATTCGCCAAAGTTCCACCCCAACCTGTTAGCGAAATCGGAGTATATCCTTTCGGAAAAGCCATTAAATTTTTCCATCCAGCAAAATTTGATGATTTATTTGTAATCTCAAAATTGGCTACTATAAGACGCCCCCATCGTTCAAATCTGACTAAACTTTCATTGGTAAAATCTGTTGTATTCGTTGTTTTTACTGTTTTTGAAACAAAACGATCTAAAGCTACTGGTGTATCATTCACTGTTGGCGTTTGTAAAAAGTTTTTAAAACCATCAACTGACTGATTACCAGATGTTTGTACTAATACTTCAGCTCCATCAATTGCTCTAAAATGAGTTTTTAAATATTTAGGAACACCATTTTCTTTTAATTGCACAATATCAGACATTAAACTTCGCCTACTTTCTCAAATATAATTTTTGCTACTCCATCTAATTTTGCTTTGTCTTCTTTGGACATCAACCCATTAGCAGTTGTCGTAGCTACAGATGTCGTTGTTGCATTAACTCCAGGATCTCCCTTATCTCCTTTTGGTAATACAAAATTGAATCTAGCCACAGATGAGGTTCCTACATTTGTAACAGAAGCAGTAGATCCACTAGTAACTGTACCTACAGTAATAGTTGCAGCTTGCCCAGGATCTCCTTTATCCCCTTTAATAGTTTCGGGTTTGCCTTCTACAGCATTCCAATGAGTTTGTGGAAAAACCTGTACACCGCTTTGTTTTACCTTTACGATATCTGTCATTCTCTATACCTCCCCAATTTTTTCAAAAGTAAAATTTGGAATTCTTTCATTGGTGTAGCTTTTAGCTTGGTCAACTGCTTCTTGAAATTTTTGATCCACATATAATTGATTAACCCCACCAGATTCACTCCCGCCTGTAGAACTAATCGTCCCATCTTCTGCAATTGATATATTTGCACCTGCTTTTAATATTTTTAGAGATTCTAATTTTCCCTTTAATTCTTCAGAGAAATTGAAGTCTGTTTGCTTAGTTGCAGATAAAACTCCTTCTTCAGTAACTTCTAAGAGTTCCCCAACTTTTATACCTCCTAATTGTTCAGGGGTAGCAATCGGCAAAATATATGTTCCACCTTCTCCATTTACAATCTTTTGAAACATTTCAGCAGTAAGAATACCATCGCTTGTCTCGCTTGCATAAGGTAGTTCAGTAATTGCATTCTCTAATCCTAAATCAGCTTTCGTTAAAATGACTGCACCATATTTACCATTAACCGAAAGAACTTTTGATTGTCCTGATATCATTTTTTCTATGCCTAAAACTGCAGAAACATGTGTAATTGGCATAAATTGACGTTTAACACCAGATTCATCAGTTTCCATCATTCTCTTTACTTTAACCATCAAATCACCCCAACTTTCTCAAGAGTGAATACATTTTGTTTTTCATCATCAATGGTGGCTATAACTAATGCTCCTTCGGATATATCACTTTCAATAGTTTCTACTTTTTCTACCTCATGATTCTTAGAAAATAAATCATCTTGTAAAACATCCACCATTTCAATTTCACCGTATTCGATAGTAAATAAACTTTCTCTCAATTTTTCGAATAAATAATCCATATCTGCAAGCAAACGTTCTGAAATTGAATTGTGTCGTTTTCCTTGAATATCCACTCTCGCATCCATCAATTCCGCAAGCATCGTTCCTCCAGGATCAATTGTTTTTAAAATATCCTTGATTGATTCAAACCATGCCAAATAGTCTGATTCTTGTCCTTCTCTCCAATCTTGGAAACTGTGTTCCTGTTCTTGTCTCCAACGATCAAATTCTTCTTTCCTTTCATTCATCCAGTCCGTAAAATCGCCTTGATTTTCATTAATAAAGTCCGTCATATCCGCGATTAAATCTTCGATTGATTGCCAATAAGAACCCATTTCTCCTTCTGTTTTTGAAACAGCATTGATGACAAAATAAGAGAAGTCTTGAGTTGTTCCAATCAAGTCTTCTCCTTTAAATATAATGAAATTGGCTGTTTGTCGATGTAAACACTGCATGGAATATTTATCAAAAATATAGTTAATTTTCCCTTTTTTAGCATCCACAATTTTTGTTTCTAATTGGACTGGATATTTCCCACCTACAACTGATTCAAAATATACCTTACATTCTGATAAATCGTAGGGAAGACCATTTTCAACCATAGTCGCTTCCATAACTTCAGTGTTTTTATTGCCTTGTCGAACTTGAATCATCCCCACGTAATTATAGGGTTCTGTTGTACTTAATATGACATTCCACTTTGCCATTAAATCACCTCCCTATTTTGGTGGTATGACAATGGAAGAAATTGCACTTGCACTATAATACTGGCGATCTAACTTTCCACAAATCATACCTAACTCTGTATTTTGTTCATAAGTTTGCATACGACCATTAGCTAAGCCTCGGATAACGCCAGTATGTCCATAAGTTCCATCTGCAAACCATGAACCCACTTGTCCACCTCTTGCCCAATTAATAATTGCACCAACTACTAATTGATCGTATCTAGGGTTTTGAATCACTTTCCAACCAACAGCAGACCAATCATAGGCAATACCAATATCAGATGCTGCAGAAGTATTTCCTATCACATGAGTTAAACCATATTTTGTTCCAGCACCCATGCCACAACCACCCAGATATCCTGAATATTCTGCAGACAAGGCATAACACTGACCATTACCAATTCGTTGTCCAATCAAAGACTCTAAATGTTTCAGTCCAGCTTCTCCAGTAGCTCCTCCTGGTTTTAAATCTTTAAACTTGTTATACCAGTTCACAGCATAATCTTGACGTTCAGGATGTGTCGCTGCCGGACGTTCATAGTTCCGTTCAAAAGCGTATGCTGCTTGTCTTGTATCAGTACAAGCCTTAAATCCATCAAACGTAGTAGGTTGTACCACACCCATCCATTGCCCGTTTGTAAATGTCCAAATAAGCAATCGAACTTGTGCATCTAAGCTCGTTATTGGTTCTTTAATACCTGCAGCATTAAATAAGTTTTGAACATAAACTTTTCCATCCCATGTTGCTGGACCAACAAGAGGATATGAAGAACCATCCCACTGGACAATTCCGTAAGCAGGTCCACCAATCTGTACAGTATCAGGATCAAAAGTTCCTCCTGTTTCTTGTTGAATGTTCCCCAATATTCCACATGCAGATTGTTTCGTAAATCCGTTATTACACAAAATATCGTAAATTCTCCAAGCTCTCTTTTCTGCATCTGTTTTTAATTCACTAGGATACCCACCAGTAGATTCTCCACCTCCTGATGGACCACCACCTTGTCCAGGAATTATTTCTTTTCCTTTAACTGTAAGTTTTCCTTGTACATCTAAGTCTCCAAAATAAATTGCTTTACCATTTCCTAATAAAACTAATCCTTTACCGACTTTAGGAGAAATCAAAATATATTTGCCGTCTCCATTTGTACGAATAACTAAAGAATTATCTTCAATAGGTGTGGGAGTAGAAGCTCCAGGAAAAGGATTACCAGCAGAATCAGTTGTACCAATCGTTCCAATTGAACTATTAGAATTCCAAAACTCCATTCCTTTTTTAGTTAACTCCATTATTTTCTTTTTGTTATTCCAAATTTGAAGTAGTCCATTAACTAATTTCAATACATCTCCAGTTTTATTAAAAGAGTTTTGAAAGATATCTGCCTTTATTAAGCCTGTTTGAATAAAATTAGCATTAAACTTACCATCTAAAGTCCATGCGGTATCAAATGGTCCTTGCCACCCTTTTGATGAGAAGCCTATTCCGCTTTTATTTATTCGTAAAACAAGTTTTGCTTCTTCTAATTTAGGATGATCACAAAAGAATAAATCAGTCGGTCGATTCTTAGGCCACCATATAACATGACCACCATCATTACCAGAAATAATATTGGTGACTATATCAATAAAATCACTTGCATATTTTTTACCTGTATACCCTTTTAACGTATTTGATATTTCTTGTTTCTGTTTCTCAAAGAAGGTATATTGTGTATCGCCGGCTTCTAAAGATTCAACTCGCTCGTTTAAAGAATCATAAATTACTTTAGTTATTTGAGCAGTAATATTAATCTTAAAACGTTCATGAAAAATATCAAATGTATCAAATAATCCAACTTCACGAAATTTTTTAAATCGTTTTGCTAAAGCTGTATCTTCCATTTTTCGAATGTTCAATTCAATAGATATATTTGGTTGATCACAATTAGGATTCATGGAACTAAAATATTTCTTTGATACTTCATTTAAACTTTTTTGATCTGTAACACCTTGATCTTCTGTAAATTGAACATATTCTGAATAAATCTCGCCATCATACTTATTGATATTAAGTGAATCTACTGGATTTCCAAATATCCGTTCTGTTTCCCCTTCATTATTTTGTACATCTGCATAAGGAAAAATTCGAGTTAGTAACCCATCAAAATTAGTTTCAACTTTCAAACCAGTTAAATTTTTTCTGTATCTAAAAGTTGTCACATGATCTCTACCTCTTCGGTTTAATAAAGATAATTTGAATGGCTCATGTTTCATCTCGCCACCAAATATTTGGTTTAAAGAACCCTCTATTCCCTTAATACATTTTAAAGGATTGGATACTTCGATACTTGTTGATCCTACACGAGTAATATCACTAAACAAACGAATATCACTAGATTGATCCATTGATTTTTCTAAACACTTCATTGCTTCTTGACAAGTAGCTCGCTCAAATTCTAATTTCTTCACCGCACGATTTCCAAGTTTCATAGTTCTAGATTTTCCGTAAACATATAATAATCCTGTAGCCATATCTTTATAATGATTGTAAATATAAAAAATATGAAAATCATCCGTTGCGTTAGGTTTACATTTGATCTGATAATTATGATCTTCTAATTGACTTGAAAATTTAGCATTGATTGAAAAACTTAATTCGACAGTATAACTGCCATTTGCTTCCTCTGTCACTAGACATTTTCTACAATCAGATAATATGCCAATACCTCCAGCGGTAAAATCTGTGTCTGTAGGACTATATAATACTGGTTTCATATCTTAGTTTGCCACCTCGGTTCAATAACAATCTTTTTTACATTACTATTCCAAATAATCCGATTCTCACCAGAATCTAAATAAGGATAAACTTGGTTACTTAACAACTTCTTATGTTCATTTACTAAAACACCATCTACCTCACGATAAGTTTCCATCACATCTGGATCAGAATCGATTGTAATATCTGAAGTTACATTGGAACATTTTGTCTCTCTTCCATTAATAGAAATTGTCACATTGCCTGATCCATATATTGTAATTTTGGGATAAGATGGATATCTTTCTGGATTATAAATTGAACCCTGTTTTTCTAAGATAACAGGGTTCATTCCTAGAACATTTTTTTTGAAAGGAGCAATACTTAAATCAAACGAAAAAGGAACTCCTCTTAATGTATGAAAAGTTCCTTCGAAATTTGGTTCATTTATTACAATCGCTTGATAAATATATATCGGATCCCAATAAGGTACAAAATCTACATATTCTCCTTTTGTATCCAGTGCTTCTGTAATCAAATCTTCATAATATTGAATGTGTTCCAGTGTAGGTGATAAATAAAAACAATTTAAAGTTTGTTCAACATTTGTATAGTAACCACCATCGTTAACTGCTAACTTATTTAATCCAGAAACTTCTTCTAAATTAAATACCCTTTTAGCTTTTTTCTTTTCTGGTCTCTCACAAATAAATGCATTAAATTCTTTACTCCAATGATTTCCGAGTTTAAACCAACCATCAATCATGATTATCACCCACTAAATTCATTTTTATTTTTTAAATCAACAAACTTATACATCAAATATTCAGCAATTTGATCTAATATTTCTTTTGGTAAATTACCATAAGCTGTTAGATGTAAATGGATTTCATCTTTTGCTTGTTGTTTAGACAAACCTACATCTACAGCTTTTTGAATATAAGCCATTAGCTTATCTAGAGGCGCAATAGCTTCTTTACCAGCTTCACCGCCACCTAACAATTTATTTCCAGAAGCGCCAAAAATTGTCGGTTTAGTTAAAATCCCACCATCAGCAAACCATTTTACGTCAATCCCTGATGGATAAGAAAATTTTTTACCAAATATTTTATTAGAACTCCATTTCAAACTAAAATGGGGCATTGGTGGAAGTTCAATTTTAGGAATTTTTAATTTTAAAAATTTAAACAATTTTTTTATTGCGTTTAATTTATCATCAAAAGATCCGAACATAAAACTAGTAAGTGTTTTTACAGAGTTAGATAGTATCTTAAATGTTGCATCTGCAGGACCAGAAAATTGTGCCCAAAATTTTGACCACCATTCTTTTAGCTTGTTCCATTTATCAGAAAACCAATCAGTAATGGAACCCCAATTTTTTATTACTGTTATAGCTCCTGCTACAGCAGCTACAAAAATTCCTAATGCTACAATAACTGGACCGCCAACTATCCCTGCTAAAGCTCCCATAGCAACTACAACCCCAGTAATAACGCCTATTAGTGTACCTATTCCTAAAAAAGCTACAATAAAGGTTTTTACTGGACCTGGCAAATTTTGAAATATCTTTAAAATTTTTGTTAATGAATCTAACAGAGGTACTAAAGCTATTGCTAGTTCTTCACCTAATGGAGCTAAAGCTAACTTCAGCTCATTCCATGCTCCTTGCATTTTTTGACTAGTTGTAGTGGTATCATTATTTAATTTATCTGCTGCTCCTTGAACATCCTCATAGCCACCTTTAACACTCATTAGAGAAGTTAATACTTTTAAACTGTTATCCTCTCCTAAAGCGCTCCAAACAGTAGATGCTAAAGATAACGCTTCGGTTTTATTTTCCATCTCTCCTAAATCAGTAAGGAGCGACTGGATAACTTCTGCTTGAGAAGCTTCACCACTCTTATATGATTCAAATAACTCTTTAGATTTTTGAGAAAATGAATCAATATTTTCTTCTATACGTCCATCAGTTAAAGAAATTCCTATTTCTTTAACAACATCATTCACTTTGTCTAAATTATATGCCCCATTACGAGTACCATTCTCTAAAATTTGGAAAGTTTCTGAGGCGCTAAAGCCCATTTGAGACCATAACTGTGAGTATTCAGCCATATTATCTCCAACTTCATCTGCCCATGTACTGCCATTCCTTTGGAGAGCAACTGTGATCATATCCAATGCTTGTTTACCAGTAATTCCGTAATTTTGTTGCATAGCTGCAACTCCACGAATAGTTTCTTTTAAATCAACTCCAAAAGTATTTTCTAAAACTTTCGCATCTTGAACCAATTGACTCAAATCTTGGTTACTCATATCGCCAAGGTTTTTAGATACTAAAGCTACCGCATCTGCAGCATCATTCATGTCGTCGAAAAGTCCACTACTAAAAATATCTTTTAAAGCTTGTTCGTATTTTTTTGAGGATTCTGTTCCTGCGACTCCCATAGAAGCGTTTAATTTCTTTTGAGCATCTTCTACTTCTGTAAAAGCTTCAATAGTTTTTCCAGCCATATCTTTGGCTTTATCAGACATTTCACTTAGAGACTCACCAGCATCCAACAGATTGCCTTTGTCGATTTTATCGTCAATTTCTTCTAAAGTGTCACCTATTTTATCTAAAGCATCATCTGCTTTATTAGCATCACTTTTTAAACTATTTAAATCAGAAGAAACCTTTTGAACAGAATTTCCATCATCAATTGAATCGAGTGCTTGTTTCATTTTGTTGATGTCTGCTGTTTGTCCCAATGCAGCTCTACCAATTTTATTTAATGCATCTTCAAGTTGAGAGGAATTGGCTTTTCCTTCTTTGATTGCTGTCGTTAGACGTGTTCCTAAAACGTCTGAAAAATCATTGATATCTGTTCCTGTAGCTTCAAAAAAAGTGGATAATCGCTGTGTATTTTGAGCAAGTTTTTCTTGTTCTACTCTCATATTCGATAATTGCCCTTTAAAACCATTTAGAGCACCTTCAGTGGCTTCAATTTCTCGCTTAAACTTCCGATATTGTTCCTCACCAATTTCTCCTGATTTAAATTGCCTTTCTACATCCGCTTGAGCGTCTTTCAGTGCTTCCAATTTATTGGTAGTTAATTCAACTTGTCGAGAAAGCAATTCTTGCTTCTGTGAGAGTAATTCAACGTTATTAGGATTTAGTTTTAACAAACGTTCTACATCTTTCAATTCTTTCGATACATTTGTCGATTGATTAACAATATCTTTCAATCCAGATGTTACGCCTTTAGTATCTGCATCAAGTGCAATTGTAATTCCTGAAATTTTCTTTTTAGCCATCCATCCCCCTCCTTTCTAAAATGCATCAAAGTCTGCTTGAGTCGCTTTTCTAGTTTTAGATTTTGTAGATGTTTTTTCTTGATGATTATCTATCCATTCTTGAACGAAATCTAAGCAGTCACCTATTTCCATTAACTGCATTTCTTCATTTGATAAACCTACTTGTTTGCAAATAAAAAGAAATGACTCCGTAGTAAGTGTTTCGTCACTAGAAGCCATTTCATCGTTTACTTTTTTTTAGTTTGTATACTATGGGAAATCAACTCTTGTAATTCTCCAGCAAAGTCTGCTAATGGTAAAGAATCCAAACTTTCTAACCAAGTGATTGGATCAGGAATAGTTGAATCTGCCGCTTTAGCATAAGTCCATACAAAATTATATAAAAGAGTTAATTCTACCCTTTTCAAATCATCATATGAAATATCATTTAAGTTAAAACTACCATCTTCATTTTGATTGTCTAAAGCTTTCGCTAAAGTTAAGAGGTCTGCAAAAAAATCACTTCCAAATTGCATCTTATACCGCAAAGGTGTTGCAGCATTAGAAGCTAATCGAATTTCAGTAGCACCAATCTTAATTGTTTTTTCCATAATTAAGCAACTGCTCCTTTTTCATAAACTTTTGTAAACCATTTGTCATAAACACCAGACGGAGTATCTGGTCTTGTTTTAGTTTTTACAGCTTTATCAGAAGGCCGTGGTCCGGCACTAAATGTTAATTCTGACGTATTTGGATCTCCTGAATCCTTAGTTGTCGATCCTACCGTTGGACGATTTGCTGTACAATAATACAACACATGTCGAGTTGCTGTTTTATCTCCTTCAAATTGGAACATTAGAGCAAAAGGAGAAGTCTCAGCATTCGCATACTCTGTTTGAACTTTATCAGTATCATCTACTTTTTCTCCCAAAATATCTACAGCAAAATCTTCGGGAATTCGAGCGCAGGTATAGGTTCCGTCGTATCCTTGATTGTTTGGAGAAGTATAATAATCAACATTATCTGCTTTAAACTTAATCAGATCTCCAGAAGGTTCAATGGATAATTCAACTGCACCAGGAAAATGAACCGGCGTTCCATAAGTAATTTCTCCCGTTTCTGGATTTAAAGTCGCTTTAGCATAATAAACATTTTCCAATCCAAACTCTACACGATTCTTTTCAGCACTTACTGCTCTTTCTTTTTGTGCCATTTCTTTCACCTCTATTTTAAATATTGATTTCGTAAGCTTTTAAATACATTTGTTCGGATGACAAATAAGTTTCATAAGTATCAAAAGGAATTTTGTTTGTACTAAGTAATTCCTCTAATTTATTTTCTTCACGAATATTCTTGGTATTTGTATATAATTCAATGATAACGTCCGTCTTTTTGAGAAACACCTCATTATCAGCATAAAAATTATCACTTGAATTTTCATAGTAAAGTAAATAGGGTAATTCTGGTACTTGTCCTGGTTTCCATTCACGATAAGAAATAGGTAAATTCATTTGATCCAGCAATTGTTTCAATTCAGTTAACAACATACTCATTTCAACCTCCTAATCAACTCTTTTTCTAACGAAGAAACGGCCTTTTCTTCTGCGATAGCTATATGAGGTTGTCCTTTTACTTTCCCTATGGTTCGTCCGCCTCGTTTTAGAGCGTGACCATTTTCTAACAAGTGTGTTAATCGATAAGTAGGATCTTTTTGAAAAACAATTTGTCCAGTAGGACCTTGCTTTCTTTTGGTCCAATTACGTGCATATTTTCCAGAACGTTTTGGACTACTACGCTTTAATTCCTGAACAGTTTCTTTCGCCACAAGCTCTGTTGCTTCCCCTGCTTCTAATTCAACTTCTTTACTATATGACTTAACTACATTAGAAATTTCTTTTGATAATTCGCTAATGTGGATTGAATTACTCATTCCTATCACCTAAATTCAAACGGCAAATAACTTCTAACTCTTCATAATTTCTTTGATATGTTCGAATAATTTTGTATTTATTTCCTTCGAATTTAAGGTAGTTTTCTCCAGAATACTCATAAGGATGAATAATAAACAAATGAAGGTTCTCTATACCATTTTGTCCAGCCTGATAAAATTCGCCTCTACTTACATTATCCTCGTAAGCCATTACTGGATTTTCTTTGTATTTAGCTATCTGATTTCCTATTTCATCACTAGTAAATCCATCGTTTTCAAGAAGAAAAATATCTAAATCCCATGTCTTATCCATATTTATCCCTTCTTCATCGAAAGTACTAAATTATGCAATCTAAATTGTAAATTTCTTGGCATAACACCTTCACCTCTCGATCGATATCGCCAAGCTGAAAAATCAACAATAAACATGATATGAAGATCATCATTATTATCAATTATAATTCCTTGTTCGGATTCTAATTCACTAATCACACTGTCAATAATTGATAACAAATACTCATTTCGCTTATCTGTCATGATACCTAAATTTACTTTTAATAACTCTAAAATTTGAGTATTCATAGTCGTCTCCTAATAAGAAAAGAGGAAACTAGTCTGTTTCCTCTAATAATGTTAATAACTCTTTTTTGCTCGCATTTGATTTATAACTAATATTTTTTTCGTCAAGAATATTTTTTAAATCAGGAATCGTCAAAGACTCGTAACTATTTTTTGCCAGTCTTGACTCTGGCATCGTTACTCCCCCACTGTATCTAATGTTACTTCTACAAACGCTTCAGGCACTACTGGTTTTCCATCATAACGCCCTAAACCACGAACAGCTGTTTGATCTTCTCTGAATTTATAATGACCTGACATATCTACACGAACCGATTCACGTTCTACCAAAGTGTATTTATCAAACACTCCAAATAAGAGTTTATCTTGAGGTAAGTAGTTATTGAAAACTACTTTTAATCCTAAGAAGTTAGGTTGTGCTAAATTAGGTAATTGAACAACATCTACTCCATTAGAATTTACATGAAGCGTTAGCGTAGCAATTCGATTATAGTAAGTTTGACGATGCATAACAGCTACAATCTCACCAGTAGCATCTTCCCCAGTATCAATCAATCCTAACACTGGAATTAGTTCTTCATAAGTTGGTTTTTTTGTTACTTTATTTTTGCCAGGAATTTTAGGAAGGATTCCATCAGGTTGTTTATCATCCTTTCCTGTACCAGTAACAATGGCTTTATCCAACCCTTTTGCAATAGATCGTGCAATTCGTTTCGTTAAATAATCATCTAAATTAATAACAGAATCCTCTAATAGAGAATTATCAATATAGACAATTCGACCAATTTTGAAACCGTCAAACTCAACTGCAGTTAGTTTAGAATCATCATTTTCTGGTAATGCTCCTCGCATTTCTAACCAAGTTGCTTCACTAGTATCTACATCTAAAATTAATTTCACACGACCTTTAGCAATCACTTTGTCAACTAATGGATATAGCGTAGTAAAATCACCAATACGCTCACGAATACGGTTGACAATGACGTCTGGAATGATTAATTCTGCGCCACTTGGTCCATCTGGCAAAACTTGACCATTTGCACGCATTTGAAGTCTTTCACGTAGTTCATTATAAAATTCTTTCACATCTGAACGTTCATGATAATCTGTATTAGTTTTTGCTCTGGTATTTTGTTTTACTGCCATATCTCTTTCCTCTCCTTTATTTGAAGGTTTCTTTTCATTCAACTGTGTTAATTCTTCTTCCAAAGAATTGATTTCTTCTTCTAGTTCTTGGATTTGTTGATCATGAGGTTCTTTTTCTTCATTAAATTTATTGACCTCATCTTCCACTACTTGTTGTTCTTCGTCTGTTTTAGCTTCTTCAATGGCGGTTTCTAACTCTTTTTCTCGCTTTTGAAATTCAGCATCTTTTTCTCTTAATGAATTAAGCATTTCTTTTTTATTAGTAATTTTTCTTTGTAGCATGATTTGTTTTAATGCCATGATTATTTCCCCCTATTTTTTAATTGATCTAATAAATTTTTACGCCACTGCTTCATCTGTTTTTCGCGATATTGCTCTAGTTGATTATGCCTAGCTTGTACTCCTGTGTCTTCATAAGCAGGGAATGTTACTACAGAAACTTCATGAAGATCAATTTCTTTTAACAACCACTTCACCGTGCCATATTCTCTCCAATCAGTTTCTTCATTCAAAATATTAAAACCAAATGAACATTGATCTACGTCACCACGTTTTACACGTTCATATAGATTTAAAGCATCTGAATCATTTTCGTTTATGGTAATTTGTCCCCATAAACCTCTAGAATCAACGCTTAATTTCAATGTCCCTGACTTGTTCCTACCTAAAACTAGAGTAGTTTCATGGTTTGTTAACGCTCGTATATCATTGCTCAAGGAGCCGTTGAAAGCTTCTGGTGAGATTTCTTCAAAAGCGCCTGACCAAAGCTCTGTTTCTTTATTAAAAACAGCAAAATAACCTTCAATAATTTTTTCTCCTGTTGTTTCTTCTCTGGTAGAAAAATTAGTGGCCATGGAACGTGTTTGATCTTCTTTTACACTCACTCAGAATCACCACCCTTTAATTTATTTTGTTCTCCAATCATTCCTTGAGGAATAAAGTTTTCTAAGATAATCAGATCATCTAATCCTTTTTTAGGAGAATCACCTATCATATTCAAAACATCATTTCCTGTATAGATTCCTCGAATATATAAATTCATCCCAATTTCTGCTAATTCTTTAATATCGTAAGCCATTAAACTCTTAGAATTACATTTGAAATACCAATTTGGATTTTCAAGAAGCCCTTTAGTCAGTGTTTGTTGAAAAACATCTGCAATAGCTTTAATTCTTGTACGAACGAAATTGTTATACTCATCTTTATCAAAAGTACCTACACCTAAAATAAACGCAGGTACATCTAGCAATGCTGCGACAGTTTTCTTATCGATTTCTACAGATTCATTGATTGCAATATCTTTTAACGATAATGGTTTTACTTGTTGTACATCCAATAGCTCTGCAGGAATAATCCATGGCTCTCCTGGTCGAGATTCACCTAAATATTTGTCCTTGATTTGCTGTCTCCCAGCTTCACTTGCAATACTTTCATTCATTGCATCAACCTTTACAATGACATTGGGCATATATTGACCACTCATGAATGATTTTTTAGTCGTATTTGCTTGACGTAAATTATGAGTAACATCTCGTAGTTGAATCCTATAACCCGTTCCTCTCCATGGTTGTTCTGGATCAGGATTGATTGCAAAATGTAAAACTTCATCTGGATTATAAGTTGATGCTCCATATTTAATTTGATATCCTTCATCCAGTTCTATAAAGCTTACTTTGGAAGGCTTTAGCGGTTTCAATTCACGAATAAATCCATCTCTCATTTCTGGAAATACAATCGCATTTCCATCTCCTGGAAGTAACATCGAATACACAATGTTATAGACCCAATTCTTTCTAGTCATATAAGAATAAGGTTCAATATCGATTTTTCTAGATAATTCATTTTTAATACGAATATCTCCACTATCTGAATTTTCCATTAAGTGAATCGTCATTCCTGATACTAAATCAGCAATTTTTTGACAAGCTGTTTTTACTTCTGGATTATCAGACAGTCGAGTATAACCTGGAACTAATACTTCTCTTGCAACATCTGACATAAAAAAACCAACCGTAGGATCACTTGATCCTGATGGTTGGGGTTCTGATCGTATTTTATTGGCTTTTCTTCTTTTTTTAGACAAAGGAAATCACTCTTTCTTCTTTTAATATTTACGATTTAACCATTCTGTGCCAACATTACCAAATGCCATATCTTCTAGCATCTGGCAACAGCTAAATACACTTGCATCAAACAAATCAACACGCTGAACTCCGCCGTCACCATCTAGTTTATCGTACTGAATCATATCATCTGTTTTTTCAATTGCTCGCACATTCTGAACACAATATTCATAGGCATCGGAATGTAAGTAATAGAACTGTTTATTTTTGACTTTTACCTCGATATGACGGAAGCCTTCTGATTTCTTATAAAAGTATTGTGGTTGATCTTTAATTTTAAATCCTGCTTTTTTCATTTTAAAAAAGAACTCTCGACCAAACTTTTTATCAAAACCAACGAGTTTAATTTTGAAGCCTTTTTGTTTCATAGAAATAAACCAATTAACAATATCATCATGTAAAACGGTAGGAGTATTACTCATTGTGAGCCAGCCATCTTCTTTCCAACCAAACAATGGTATTCCATCTTCTTCTACTTTCTTTACAGCAGCTAATTTAGGGAAGAAAGCATGAGTAATACAGATATCTACTCCTTTATACGAACCATACAAAGCACCTGCAGTTAAATCATGTAATTTAGATAAATCAGCTCCTCCATACCAAACAATTGGTAATTTTGCTAAATCTTCTAATGTCCAATCATACTGCATATCAGAGCTTCTAAATTCATTAATATCGAAATATGCATCCATTGCATTGGTAAATACATTCAACGTTTTATTTAGAAATTCTGTTTTTAATTGTGGTTCATTCATTGCTTGTGAGGCATCATCTAATAGTTCATCCAAAGTCACTGTCACATTGATAGAAGGAGTACACATTTCTAATACTTCTGGATCATCAATAGTGGTAATTTCTCCTTTACTATTTAAAATATTACCTTCTTCGTCTTGATCTGCTTTACAAATGAAAATGAAATAAGAATCATATGCTGAATCAGTAATTGAACCATTTAATACCTTTTGTAAGGTTTTTAAACGATTAGCTAAGAAACCATCAGGAATATCTCCTGCGGTTGAAATCCCTATTAATAATTTATTCCGATATGCCTTCATCGCATTTTTCATTAAAGTGTATTTTTTTGCTCCTGCTCGTTTCCAAGAATGTAGTTCGTCTAATACTAGACAGTTACAGTTTAATGAATCGAGTTTATCTTCTTGGTTCGCAATTGCAAATATGTCACTTGTACCATCACCGAAATCTATTGAAATGGAATGTTCTTGATTGTTATCACGTATTCTTAGTTTTTCAACGTCTTCTTTTAATTCGTTGACGTTATCAACTAAAAAATTAAAGCATTCTAGAGTTTGTTTAACTGAATTTGCAACAATGTAAGCTTTAGAACCCGATCGTCTATCTAAAATGCTTTTTGCTTCGGTTAGCGCAGCACTAAATGCTGTTTTCCCCTGTTTTCGTGGTAAAAAAATAAGCGCTTCTTTAAAACGCCTAATATCTGAACCTTTTTCAAAAAATCCAAATAAATTCACACAAACAAATTTTTGCCAATCAGTCAGCAATAATGGTTGCCCTTTATAACTCACACCATTTTTATCTTCTCCTTGAACATGATGAATTGTACCTTCAATTAAATTAATGACAAAATCAAATTGTTCTTGTCTAAAATCAATATCTGTTCGTTCCAGATCTTTTAAAAAACGTTCACATGCTAGTCTCCTATCTAAATTAGCTAGTATTTTAAAATTAACAATTGATTTTGCATAATTTAAAGCTATTTCAAAATGCTTAGATGTAATATTCGATAAATCCATCTGATCACATCTGTTGTTGTTCTAAAAGTTTAGCAAAAGCGGATTTCTCTTTTTTAGGCATTTCTACTTCAGCTTGATAGGTTCTAGCATTCAACATTAATCGATCAGAATAAGTACCTATATCTTTTCGAAGGTTTTCTAAACTTGCTAAAATTGGCGATTTCTTCCCACCGCTTTTTTCTGTTTCCAAAATAATTTCATAGCCTTGTCTTTCAAACTCACGACTTAGATAATTGTATTGATAAACCATATCAGAATAAACTTCTATAATTTGATTGTATTGTGGCTTATATGTTCCTAATTCCTTCATATATTTAATTGTGCGTTTTTTTATACTTTCACGTTTTGGGATATTTTTAGACAAGTTATCACCTCCTCAAATCAAGATATATTACTGCGAAAAAAAGGGCTTTTTTCTGCACGGTTTTAAACGATAAAAACAGCTCTATTAATTGCTATTATCGTATTTCATCTCAAGGAAAAAATTTTTTCAAAAAGTCCTCGCTATTGGAAAAAGTTCCCATATCCGTTTCCCAAAAAGTAATTTTAGATTTCAAAAGGAGGGGGGGATTCTCTATCCTTTTTCCAACGCTCAAACTCTTTCTGCCTTTTTCTTTGCCAATATAAACCTTCACCAATAATCTCATCATTCTCTCGATCGTGAAACGTATTATGTTTTTTGTGTGTTAATGGTAATAAGTTCCAATCAACAAAAGCTAACTCAGGATATTCTTTTCTTGGATAAATATGATGGACCATTTCTGCTTTCACTCGAATACCATATCTCTTGCTTTCTTGACATTCATATTGATATCTTCTTAATATTGCATTCTTCTTTTTGATCCATCGTTTACTTTTATAAAACGAATCAATTGTCATTGTTACTCTTCTCTTGATTCTCTTTATAGTTTGTTCTAATTATTTCAGCCCCCATCTTCTCATACCATTCAACTGTTTCTTTTAAATTTGGCAATGTATGAGATAACAATTGAATCGTTAAATCAACAGTATCTTTCGAAAAAATGTTGTCAAAATATCGATCTACCTTATTACCAATAACCACATAGGCGTAATTACCATTCCAATGATCTCTCAAACCATTAGGATTATTTTCAGATTCAATAGCTATCTTATAAACTTCTGCCATATTTACATTTACATTGATTGTTAGCATTGCTTCATGAAAATCATTCATAGATAAAACTCCTTTCAAAATAAAAAGACCACTCAACGAGTGATCTAATATGTAAAAACTACACCTCAGAGGAGCTCATGGGGTATAGCTCTAGCATGCTATATAATTGAGATTGCCTATTCATCTTGTAGTAGCCATAGAATAGTATATGGGTCTGATTGCCTCCACTACTACTCAATCTCAATGCGGTTTTACTTTCGGGATCTTGTACCGCAAACCCAAAGTCGCTGGAGTGGGATTGCACCACTCATGTACTAGTCCGCTCTAGTTTTGTACAAGGTCCCAGTAGTGCGCCGTACGCAACCTACCTTCACCTTCGCGTCTCTCTATTTCCGCCACAGCGACATAAGTGTATTGCGAAATTATTTTTAGTCGTTATATAATTAATTAAGGAGGTTTTTCATATGCCTAATTATGTTATTGATACAACACCTACAAAAAATAATACTCACATACTACATGAAATAGACTGTCCATATGCCCCTGACAAAAATCATTCGATTGAAATTGGATACTATATAGAATGTTCATCAGCGCTCCGATATATTCGTATCAAAAAACCAAATTTAAATGTTTCTGGATGCAAATACTGTTGTCGTTCTTGTTGCAGTAAAAAATAATTGTATTGCTAGCTATCTTTTGAGGATAGCTAATTTTTTTATATCAAAACAGACAGCAACCAGTTGATATAGATAAACAATGGAAAGTAAAGGAGGTTTTCACTTCCTTTTTCGTATTTTTGTGATTAGTTGGTTGCTGTCCATCAAAGCATAATTACAACGATGAGGGAGACTACCTCCCTTCGTTTATTTTGTCGATCCTGTTTCCTAATCTTTCGACATTAATAGAATATCATGCTGTATACAATACTGACATAGCTACAATGTTCGAACATTTAGTGAACATTGGAATTTTAAAATAAACTGATTTGTTCAGGTTCGTCTCTTCGATTATTGTAATAATCAATCTCATTAAGTTTGTTTTGTCTGTCTATCTTGTTCATTTCATATTCATCTAAGAAATTCAAAGTTTTGCGAATATCAGCATGTCTTTGTCTAACATAAGATGCGCTGTAGCCAATCTCTTCCGCTATTATCTCTAATGAACAACCCTCGACATACTTTTTTCGAATGATCTCATTATCAATTCCTTTAAAAGAGTTAATAATAGCCAGCATTTCTTTGCGTTGCTCTTCGAGTAAATCAATTTCATTTTCTATCTTTTGAATATTTTCTTCCAAAGAAGCTGATCTAGAATTCTTTTCGATGCGGACGTCTGCTAAATCTCCATAGACCCACCGATTCAATTCAAGCTTACTTTTATTAAGATTCCATTTTAAGTAAAGAATCTGCTCATCAAGTTCTTGATAATCTTTTAACCACTGAAACCTCACAAACGCCACCCCTTATGGTAAAATAGTATTGCGTTGCTATCTCGTTAAGAGGTGGCTTTTTTTATTTTTTATAAGACAGTAATTCTCCTGAATTATATGCTTCAGCAAATTCAATCACTGCAACTGATTTCTTTCGTTCGATGGTTCTACCAGAATAGCCTAATTTTTCTCCTATTTGATCTATCGTTAATTTTTCAGGATAACAATAACTATAATAAAGGATTTGAAAATGGATTTTACTTAAAAGTTTTAATGCATATATAATTGAATCTCTAGTTTTTTTCAGTTCGATTATTTCACTATTTCGGGCTAACTCATATTTAGTTCCTTTAATAATTGTCATTGTATTAAAATCTACTTTGACTGAACCGATTAAACGTTCTATATTTCGATAACTACGAAGAAATTCTCTTACATTTTTTCTTGTCTTCTTATCATCAATTTCAGCAAAAATTTTTATCAATTACGCTTTTCTCCCTTCTTCAAAAGTTTTGAGTTAGCCGTTCCATTCTGAATCGCCTTTTGTTCCAAACGGCGTTTTTTCTTCTTGATTTTCGATTTCGTCTTTCCCATTATTTCTTGTTCCCTTCTTGGATGATTACTAACATAGAAACGAAAAGCACAATAAAGATAAAATGATAGATCATTCTTTTTCCTCCAAGTCTAATCCAATATATTCGGCTTCAGAAAACCACTCATCACATTCTGGATTAATTCCCCACACCGTGGATGTTTTCTTTTTCATTGCTGTTTTTGTTTTATATATTAGAAACCCCATACCATCAATAGCACATAGAAAACGATACGTTTTACCTTTTTTATACCAGCCTCTTTTATATTTTTCTTGTAGTTCTTCCAATGTCATTTTTATCATTCCGCTTCTTCCAATCCTCGAATTCCCAACACAACATATCCATTTTTCTGCATGTAATCAGTGATGTAAGTGATCTCTGCTTTGTACAAATCTCCTGTGTAGCTCTCACCAGTCCATTCTCTCAAAATCAGTAGATCATTGACTTTGTAATCACGATCATTCTTGCGAATTTCAAATTGTTTACGTCCGCTTGTTACTGCTTCAAAGTATTCTGGCAGTATTTTTAGTTCGTGTATTTTCATTCCGCTTCCTCCTGTCCCAATCCCCATTGAGCGAATGCTGCTAGGACTTCATATTCTTGTTTACAATCCAATAGTTTATAAGCTTTGCGTACTTTATCAGGTAATTTTCCTAGTAAATTTTTATCAGAAAAAGCATTAACAGATAATATTGGTGCTTCTCTAGTTAAAATTGTCTCGCTTTTCAACCACTCCAACACGATTTTCTGGTTGTCGTTGGGTTCTAGCTCTTCTATCGCCTGTAAATTTACTAACGCATAATTGAAGCCTTCTATAAAGCTATGATTTACTGTTTTATTCGGATCATCATTTTCAATGTACTCTTTTTCGAGTCTATCTGCTTCAGCTTCTAGCCATTTCAACGCCTTGCTCATCCTTCCGCCACCTCTTCCACTGGCACAGCAAATGGCCAGAATCTTTCATCAATTGCTTTTACTTTCTTTTCAGTGAAAGTTGGGATATATGCTTTGTTATTTGTACGATCAATGCTTCCCTCTTCATCTAAAAAAGTATATTTCCATCCACCTGTATTTTCACTCAGTATCACATGATATTCCGGTTCTTTCTCTACCTCGTATCCGTATAACAAAGCTTCTATTGCTTTCTTTTTATTAGGATAATTGTCACTACATTTATCAACAATCCAGTACAATAGCTCTTTGTTTTCTGATGATGATCCGTTTTCGCTAAGTTCAAAATCAACACCATATCCCCAACCTGCACGTGCAACAAGTGAAATAGCATAAAATTTGTCATGTTTTGCTATAACTCGTTTTGCCCAATCATCAAAAAACTTCGGCATCACATGCTTCTGCGGTTCGTCTAGTTGTTCTAAATCATCTAGGATTTCTTTATAAAGATCATATTTAAGTTGCTCGCTAATTAAATTTCTATTGGGGCAATATGGTCTTAATTTAGCTATTTCTGCAGTATATTTGTCGATCAATTCCTGTTTATTCATAGCTGTTCCTCCAATAACTCGCTATTTTCCCAAATATTCCCGATAACTTCGTATTCCACAGGAATAACTGATGAATACCCCATTTTTGTATAAACATTGAATCCGATATAGTAAATCAAATCACCAAAATCTTCTTCATGCTCTTGTTCTCCAAATGTCACTATTTTTTTAACACCATCCGCAAGTACTATATCCCCCTCAAATATTTCTACGCCATTCTTATCTTTCAGTCCTGCGGACTGCATTAATTCAATATTTCTCACATGATACGATTTCAATTCAGAAGGAGTTTTCCAATATTCAATAGAGTTGACCTTTCCACTTTTAGTAAAATGTAAGACTGCTACGTCTCTCATTACATTCTGTCGTTTATC